>JARLGN010000418.1 GCA_031292775.1 Acidobacteriota bacterium
GAGAAGTCGATCCACGATCTGATGGACGCGGTGGACAGCTACATCCCGATGCCGGAGCGGCAGATTGACAAACCGTTCCTGATGCCGGTGGAAGACATCTTCTCGATTTCGGGACGCGGCACGGTGGTGACGGGGCGCATCGAGCGCGGCAAGGTGAGGATCCAGGAAGAAATCGAGATCGTGGGACTGCGGCCGGAGCCGTTTAAGCGGGTGGTGACGGGCGTGGAAATGTTCAAGAAGCTGCTGGACGAAGGGCAGGCGGGCGACAACGTAGGACTGCTGCTGCGGGGGACGGAAAAGGACGATGTGGAGCGCGGCATGGTGCTGGCGAAGACGGGATCGATCACGCCGCACACGAAGTTCACGGCGTCGGCGTACGTGCTGACCAAGGAAGAGGGAGGGCGGCACACGCCGTTCTTCAACGGATACCGTCCGCAGTTTTACTTCCGGACGACGGACGTGACGGGAGTGGCGACACTGCCGGCAGGGACGGAAATGGTGATGCCGGGCGACAACGTAACATTGGAAATCGAGTTGATCACGCCCATCGCCATGGAGAAAGGGCTGCGCTTCGCCATCCGCGAAGGCGGCCACACTGTCGGCGCCGGAACCGTCGCCGAAATTATTAAATAAAGCTGTCAGCTATCAGCTCTCAGCGTTCAGTTAAAGCAACTGATTGGGCAGGGCTGATAGGAGACAGCGATAAAGCTTTCAGCAATCAGCTCTAATCGTTCGGCTCATGTATATGGCTGGCGCGCTTGGTAGAAGCTGATAGCTGATAGCTGAAAGCTGAGAGCAAAACAGATGCGCGAAATCATCACATTGCAATGCGGTGACTGCAAAAACCGCAACTACACTTCGACGAAGAACAAGAAGAAGAACCAGGACCGGCTGGAGCTGAAGAAGTTTTGCCGTGCGTGCCGGCATCATACGGTCCACAAAGAAGTGAAGTAGGCAGAGAACTTCGGAGCAATGGGCAACTGCCTTCTGCTCACTGCCTGCTGGTTATTACAGGGGCGTCAGATTAACGGCTAATCTGCCGGTCTCCAAAACCGGTCATGGGGGTTCAAGTCCCTCCGCCCCTGCCAGATTTTTTGGGTGTGGGGATTTCCTTGGACGAGCGATGAACCGCTCGGCTAGATCGAGAGCGACATGGTTGAAGAAGCTGGAAGTCGGCGGGAACGAGACAAGAGTGGCTGGGCTCAGGAGCTTGCCGCCACCCTGAAGGGCGCATGGCCCCAAGTGCGGCAGTATGCTTCTGATGTGATGGTTGAAACCAGGAAAGTGACCCGTCCGGGGAAGCAGGAAGTTTACGGCACCACAGTTATGGTGGTTCTGACCACATTTCTTTTTGGGATTTATTTTTACTTCTGTGACCTGGCTTTTGGGAAGACCATGACGCACGTGCTGAGCTATCTCCGGCATCGCGGTTAAAGCAGAATTCCATTGAGGTTGGTGACAGCTTGACAGAACTTGATCTTAGTACTGGAAAGACGGGCATGGCAAAGAACTGGTACATCCTCCACACCTATTCCGGGTTTGAGCGGAAGGTGGCGGAGACTCTGAAGAGCCGGATCGAAGCTGAAGGTCTCGCCGAGCACTTCGGAGAGATCATGGTTCCCACCGAAGACGTCATTGAGATGCGCCAGGGGAAGAAGGTTGTCACCCCCAAGTTGTTTTATCCGGGCTATGTGCTGGTCGAGATGGAAATGAATGACAATACCTGGCACATGGTGCGTTCCACGCCGCGCGTCACGGGATTCGTAGGATCCGGCCAACGGCCCAGCCCCCTGACGGCTGAGGAAGTGGACCGGATTGTGCATCGGGTCGAGGTGGCGGCAGAGCATCCTAAGCCGAAGCTCAAGTTTGACCGGGGCGAGAACGTCAAGATTACCGACGGCCCCTTCAAGGACTTTAACGGCGTGGTGGACGAAATCAACGAAGACCGTTCCACTTTGCGTGTAATGGTAACCATCTTCGGGCGAGCGACACCCGTAGAGTTGGACTTTTACCAGGTGGAGAAAATCTAAGGGCGGAAACTGGAAATTAGAAACTCGAAACCGGAACCTCCGGTGCGGCTTGGATTGCTGCGTTTCCAGTTTCCAATTTCCAGTTTCCTTGGAGAATAGGTTATGGCAAAGCGCGTTACAGCAATGGTGAAGCTTCAGATTCCGGCGGGGAAAGCCACTCCCGCACCGCCCGTAGGGCCGGCCTTGGGCCAGCACGGCGTAAACATCATGGATTTCTGCAAATCCTTTAACGCCAAGACTTCAGCAAAGGACCAGGAAGGCCTGATTATTCCGGTGGTCATTACGGTCTTTCACGATCGTAGTTTCACTTTTGTCACCAAGACGCCCCCCGCATCGATCCTGCTGAAACGCGCGGCGGGGATTGCCAAGGGTTCTGGTGAGCCCAACCGCAACAAGGTTGGAAAGGTTACCGAGAAGCAAGTGGAAGAAATCGCCAAACTGAAGTTGCCGGATCTGAATGCCCGCGACTTGGCGGCAGCCGTTGCCACCGTCAAGGGCACGGCACGTAGCATGGGGATTGAAGTCACCGCATAATCGCGGAGGCGGAAGAAGGAAAATCGAAATTCGAAACTCGAAGTTCGAAAATCGAAGAGTGCATGTAGAGAGCCGGGTTTCGAATTCCTAGTTTCGATTTTTGAGTTTCGATACGGAGAATCTGGAATGTCTAAAGTTGGGAAAAAGTTCGAAGCAGCCAAAAAGCTGGTTGACAAGCCCTCCTATACACTGGCTGATGCCATGCCACTCGTCAAAAAGGCGGCGTTCACGAAGTTTGATGAAACCGTGGAAGTTGCCATGCGTTTGGGCGTTGATCCCAAGCACGCGGACCAGATGGTGCGCGGAACCGTGGTTCTGCCGCATGGGCTGGGAAAAACCAAGCGCGTGGTGGTGATCGCTTCCGGCGATAAAGTGCGCGAGGGACGCGAAGCAGGTGCCGATGAATCCGGCGGCGACGATATTGTGCAGAAGATCCAGGGCGGTTGGCTGGAGTTTGATGCCGTGGTGGCCACCCCTGACATGATGAAGTCTGTCGGCCGCTTGGGAAAGGTGCTTGGCCCCCGGGGCATGATGCCCAATCCCAAGACGGGCACGGTTACCGTGGACGTGGCCAAGGCCGTCAAGGAAGTCAAGGCAGGTAAAGTGGAATTCCGCGTCGACAAAACGGGCATTATCCACTGCGCGGTTGGCAAGGTTTCATTTGAAGCCAATAAGCTGGCGGAGAACGCAGGCGCACTGATTTCCAGCGTCATCAAAGCCAAGCCTGCCAGTTCCAAAGGGAAGTACATCAAAAGTATTGTGATTTCATCCACCATGGGGCCAGGACTGGCGATTGACCTGGTTTCTGTTGAAGCGGCATAAGAAAAGTTACGAGTGACCAGCAGGAGCAAGCCCACTGGCACGTTTGCTCGCCACTCGCCACTCGTCACTTGCCACTGAACTAAGGAGTTCGTATGGATCGGGAAGAAAAGAAGAAAAGTGCAGAAGCGCTCCACGAGGAACTGAAGAAAGCGACGGGGATCGTCCTTTCCAAGTTCCAGGGAATCACGGTAGCTCAGGATTTTGCGCTGCGCAGGAAAGTTGCCCGTACGGGTGCCCAATATAAGGTGGTAAAGAACAGCCTGATTGAGCGCGCCGCCAAGGGGACACCGGCCGAGCCGATTGCTCAAAAGCTGGCCGGAACGACTTCGGTGGCGCTTACCCAGGCGGATCCCGTGGCGTTGGCGAAAGCGTTGACGGAGTACGCAAAGGAAAATCCCATCTTTTCCTTTAAGTGTGGGGTCGTTGAAGGAAGGGTTATATCCCTGGCAGACCTGAATTCGCTCGCAACCCTGCCATCGAAAGAGCAATTGCTTTCCAAAGTTCTGTTTTTGTTTAATTCACCGGCGCAACGGGTGGCATCGACTCTGTCAGGCGTGGCGCGCAACCTCGCGTGCGTTATTTCGCAGGCGGTTAAAGAGAATAAGTTTCAGGAAACAGCTCACAGCTAACAGCCGGCAGCTCACAGTTGAAGGCGTTCATGTCTGTGGGTTGCTAGCTGCCAGCTATCGGCTACCAGCTACATTGAAGAGGAGAATCTAGCATGTCGGAACGGGTAGAAAAAATCGTTGAAGATGTAAAGGGTTTAACCCTGCTCGAAGCGGCTGATCTTGTCAAGCGGCTCGAGGAAGTTTTGGGCGTGTCCGCGGCAGCAGCAGCTCCTGTTGCAGTTGCGGGAGCGGGTGCGGTTGCAGCAGCAGCGCCTGTTGAGGAGCAGACCGAATTCTCGGTTGTCCTTACCGCCGTGGGAGCCAATAAGATCAATGTCATCAAGGCTGTCCGCGAAGTCACCAGTCTGGGGCTGAAAGAAGCCAAGGACTTGGTTGACGGCGCCCCCAAGGCAATCAAAGAGGGCGTATCCAAGGACGAGGCCGAGACCATTAAGAAGAAGTTCACCGATGCTGGCGCTACCGTCGAAGTGAAATAGCTGTCCTTTCGCCAGACAACAGGGAAGAAAGGGTTTATCCCGGACTTCCCTGGGGGTGTTTGCCTGGTCGTGAGGCCCTCATTCTCACAGTGACGAGCGAAGAAATTACCGATTGCCGACTGACGATTTTTGATTATCTTGCCCAATCGTTCATCGGCGATCGAAAATCCGCAATCTTGCTTGCCACTGCTCTTAAGTGGCACGGATGATTCCCATGGGCCGCTGGGCCATCGGGGTGGTTGGATTGCATCCTCACAGGCAACGTGTGCATCCAATTCATTAAGGGTCTGTGTCACTATTGTCCGATCGACGTTTGAAATTTCACGCAAGGAGCAAAAGGAATGCCTAACGGCAGGAACGGCGCTGTGCGTCAGCGTATTAATTTCTCCAAAATCCCGACTGTCATTAAGATTCCTAATCTGATCGAGGTCCAACGACGCTCCTATGAGCGCTTCCTCCAGATGAACCTTCTGCCCTCGGAGCGGGAAGATGTGGGTCTGCAAGCGGTTTTCAATTCCGTCTTCCCCATTACCGACTTCCGTGGCATCGCGCAGTTGGATTTTGTGGACTACTCCATCGGAAATTGGGAATGTAAGTGCGGAAGCCTGAAGGGTCTCCACCATCTGCGCAGTACCTGCAAGAACTGCGGGCATACGGTCATTACCGATCCCTTCAAGGTGGGCGAAGTTCTCTGCACCAAGTGCGGCACCTTCAACAAGAACGTGGTGACGTTTTGTAACAAGTGCGGCGACCCCGTGGCCCTCCAGTTGAAATATGATGTGACGGAGTGCCAGGAGCGCGGCATGACTTTCGCGGCGCCCCTTAAGGTTACCATCCGCCTTACCCTCTACGACAAAGACGCCGATACCGGCCACAAGAGCATCCGCGACATCAAAGAGCAGGAAGTTTACTTCGGTGAAATTCCGCTGATGACCGAAAACGGCACTTTCATCATCAACGGCACCGAACGTGTTATCGTCAGCCAATTACACCGCTCTCCGGGAGTCTTTTTCGAGTCGAACTCTCAAAAAACTTACTTCCTCGGGAAGATCATCCCTTATCGCGGCTCGTGGGTGGAATTTGAGTACGACACCAAAAACCTTCTCTACGTCCGAATCGATCGCAAACGCAAGTTCCTGGCCACCATTTTTCTCCGGGCGCTGGGACTGAAGAACGACTCCGAAATTCTCAAGGCCTTCTACAAGATCGAGAAAATTACGGTGAAGGACCGCAAGGTATTTTGGGAGGTTTCGGACGGGCTGATCAACAACCGGATCTCCAAGAGCATCGATCACCCGCGCACACATGAAGCAGTAGTCCCGGCCGGACGAAAAATTACCGCCGCGGTGTTCAAGGAAATCCTGAAGGCCAAGATTACCCAGGTGGAAGTGGCTGCGCACGATTTGGAAGGCGCCTACACTGCCACGGATGTGGTCGATCCCAGCACGGGAGAAGTGCTGGTTGAAGCCAACAGTGAAATTACCGCTACCGCGCTGAACTCCATTCTGGATTCCGGAATTGGGGAATTGCAGCTGTTCTTCCCCGAGCGCGACGATACCGGAGTCGTCACCAGCCAGACCTTGAAGCGCGACACCCTGAAGACATCACAGGAAGCCCTGATTGAGATGTACCGCAAAATGCGGCCGGGCGATCCCCCGACGCTGGAAACGGCCACGTCGCTGTTCAATGGCATGTTCTTCGATCCGCGCAAGTACGATTTTTCCCGTGTGGGCCGGCTGAAGTTCAATATCAAGCTCGGTTACTATTCCAAGCTTAAGGTCCGCCTGGACGACAAGGCCCAGGAATTCGAAGTTGAGGAAGCACGGAATTTCCCGCCCGCTAATTTTTACGTCATCGTGGATGACGAGAAGATGTTCGTAGGCAAGCGGGAAGGGAATGTGTGCAAGGAGGTTGTCCGCGCCTGCGAAGGCACCCTGGCCACCGACCATTCCGAGCATTCCCCGGTGCAGTTGCCACTCGACAAGCGCACGCTGGAGCCGGAAGATTTCTATTCCGCCATTCGTTACCTGCTGACCCTGAAGAAAAATCCCGGTGGCAATTACGCCGTGGATGACATCGATCACTTGGGGAACCGCCGTGTTCGCGCCGTGGGCGAATTGATTGAAAATCAGTTCCGCCTCGGTCTGGTGCGCATGGAGCGGGCGATCAAAGAAAAGATGTCGGTCTACCAGGAAATGTCCACCGCCATGCCCCATGACCTCATTAATGCCAAACCGGTGATGGCGGCAATTCGTGAATTCTTCGGATCGTCGCAGCTCTCGCAGTTCATGGATCAGACCAATCCGCTCTCCGAGATTACCCACAAGCGGCGGCTTTCCGCCCTCGGACCGGGCGGACTTTCCCGCGAACGCGCCGGTTTCGAAGTTCGCGACGTCCACCCGACGCATTACGGGCGCATCTGCCCCATCGAGACACCGGAAGGTCCCAACATCGGGTTGATCTCTTCGCTTTCGTGTTATGCGCAGATCAATGAATACGGTTTCATTGAAAGCCCCTATCGCAAGGTTCGCGGCGGCCGAATCGTTGATTACGTCACTGTGACGCACGGCGGCGACGGCCCCTGGAAAGTGGGCGAGCACGTAGAATGGGGTACGGTCGACAAAACCAATGAAGAGCTTCGCGAAAAGAAGCGCAAGCTGGTGGAGCACGTACCGTTCTCCTTCTACCAGTCGGCGTGGGAAGAGGATCAGTACATAATTGCCCAGGCCAACGTGGCCGTCGACGACAAAGGCCGCATCATCAACGAATTGGTCAACGCGCGGCAGGCCGGCAACTTTGTGCTGAAGCGGCGCGATGAGATTGACTACATCGACGTAAGCCCCAAGCAACTGGTCAGCGTCGCGGCATCGCTTATTCCGTTCCTTGAGAACGATGACGCCAACCGCGCCCTGATGGGTTCCAACATGCAGCGGCAATCGGTTCCCCTGTTGCGCGCACAATCGCCCCTGGTGGGAACGGGCATGGAAGAAGTCACGGCGCGCGATTCCGGCGCCGTCGTCATCTGCCGCCGCAATGGCGTGGTGGATGGCGTTGATAGCGAACGCATCATTGTCCGCGTGGAAGGCGACGGCCACTCGGGGCAACTCTCCCGCGAAGTCGGTGCGGATATTTATCAGCTCATCAAGTTCCGCCGCTCCAATCAGAACACCTGCATCAACCAGAAGCCGATTGTCCACAAGGGGCAAAGGGTTCAGGCCGGCCAGGTTCTCGCCGACGGGCCTTGCACTGACAAAGGTGAATTGGCTCTCGGCCGCAACGTGCTGGTGGCCTTCATGCCTTGGCGCGGTTACAACTTTGAAGACGCCATCCTGGTCAGCGAAAAACTGGTGAAGGAGGATTCCTACACCTCGATCCACATCGAGGAGTTCGAAATCGAATCCCGCGACACCAAACTGGGACCGGAAGAAATTACGCGTGACATCCCCAACGTCTCCGAATCCCTGCTGAAAGACCTGGATGAAAGCGGCGTGATCCGCATCGGCGCATCCGTCAAACCGGGCGACATTCTGGTGGGCAAGGTTACGCCCAAGGGTGAAACCCAACTGACCCCCGAAGAAAAACTGTTGCGGGCGATCTTTGGCGAAAAGGCCGGAGATGTTCGCGACGCCTCCCTGACGTGCCCTCCCGGAATTGAAGGCATCGTTGTGGATGTGAAGATATTCTCGCGCAAGGGCACGGATAAAGATGAACGGGCCAGGAATATCGAGGGCTCGCAAGTCGGCCGCCTGGAGAAAAACCTTAACGACGAAATCCGCATCCTTCAGGATGAGCGCTTAAAGCGCCTCTGCCTGCTGCTGGAAGGCGAAGAGCTTCTGGCCGATCTGCACGACGAAAAAACCAACAAGCGGTTGGTTACCAAAGGCGCCAAACTCACGCGCGACGTTCTCTCCCGCGTCACCACTCGCAACCTGAAGCGTATGCGAATCGCGAAGAAGGATCCGACGCTCATCGAGAAGATCGATGAGATCGAAGAGATGACTTCGCGGCAGATCGATATTCTGCGGAAGATCACGGATGAGAAGATCCAGAAGCTGAAGAAGGGCGACGAACTTCCGCCCGGAGTCATCAAGCTGGTCAAATGCTATATCGCCATGAAGCGCAAGCTCTCCGTCGGCGATAAGATGGCCGGCCGCCACGGAAACAAAGGCGTGATCGCCCGCATCCTTCCTGAAGAAGATATGCCGTACATGCCGGATGGGACTCCGGTGGAAGTGGTGTTGAATCCTCTTGGTGTTCCTTCCCGCATGAATGTGGGCCAGATCCTGGAGACCCACCTCGGTTGGGCGGCGAAAGAACTGGGCACCAAGATCCGCAATCTCTTTTCCACGGACGCTCGTGCGGAATTGCTCCGCAAAGAGATTAAGAGCCTTTTCCGCAATAACCCCCTGGCGACTATTGTTGACACCTGGGATGATGAACAGGTTCTGCATTACAGCCGGGCACTCCTCGATGGAGTCGCTTTTGCCACTCCGGTGTTCGACGGTGCGACGGAAAAGGAAATCAAGGAATTTCTGGAGAAGGCTGGCCTGCCGTCTTCCGGCAAGATCGCTCTTTATGACGGCATGACGGGCGAGAAGTTCGAACAGCCCGTTACGGTCGGTTACATCTACATGCTCAAGCTCTCTCACCTGGTTGATGACAAGATCCACGCTCGCTCCATCGGACCGTACTCCCTCATCACCCAGCAGCCACTCGGCGGCAAGGCGCAGTTCGGCGGTCAGCGGTTCGGCGAAATGGAAGTCTGGGCCCTGGAAGCATACGGCGCGGCTTACATACTGCAGGAGCTCCTCACAGCGAAATCCGACGATGTTTACGGGCGCGCCAAGATTTATGAAGCCATCGTCAAAGGCGAGGCTGCCATTGAGCCTGGTGTGCCGGAGTCGTTCAACGTGCTGGTTCGCGAGTTGCAAAGTCTCTGCCTTGACGTGGAATTGATCAAGAAGCCCAAGGAAAAGGAACCACTCGTGCCCGTGGGCACTGAGTAGCCAAAATTAACCGCTGCCGGGAATGCACCGCGCTCCACATCGCGCTGGTGCCCCGGTGGCGCAGGTTCGACAAAATCTCTTCTCTCCTTTAAAGGAGGAAAACCTTGTTCCGCAGCAGCCCATATGATCGAGTAAGCCTGATCGGTGAGTTTGACGCCATTCGCATCAGCCTGGCGTCACCAGAAAAAATCCGGTCATGGTCGCATGGTGAAGTGACCAAACCGGAAACCATCAATTACCGCACCTTCAAGCCGGAGCGCGATGGCTTGTTTTGCGCACGCATCTTTGGCCCGGTCACGGACTGGGAGTGCTTGTGCGGCAAGTATAAGCGCATGAAGCATCGCGGAGTGATCTGCGACAAATGCGGCGTTGAGGTGACCCTTTCCAAGGTTCGCCGCGAGCGCATGGGGCATATTGAGCTGGCTTCCCCCTGCTCCCATGTCTGGTTTTTCAAAGGCCTCCCCAGCCGTATCGGCCACTTGCTGGATATCTCGCTCCGCGACCTTGAACGCGTGCTGTATTTTGAACAGTACGTGGTCATCGACCCCGGCGAAGCTCCGCTGAAGGAAAAAGAGCTGCTCACCGAGGAGCGCTTCCGGCAGCTTCAACAGGAATTCCCTGGAAAATTCCGCGCCGCAATGGGAGCGGAAGCCATCAAGGAACTGTTGAAGATGGTTGATATTGAGAACCTGTCGGAAGAGTTGCGCGAGAAAATGAAATCTGACCCGTCGCAGCAGAAGCGGGTGAAATACGCCAAGCGCCTCAAAGTGCTGGAAGCGTTCCGAAAGTCAGGGAACAAGCCGGAGTGGATGATCCTCGACGTGATCCCGGTGATTCCGCCTGAACTGCGTCCTTTAGTGCCTCTCGATGGCGGGCGTTTCGCGACCTCCGATTTAAACGATCTTTATCGCCGCGTCATCAATCGCAACAATCGGCTCAAGAAACTGATGGAGCTGCACGCGCCGGATGTGATTGTCCGCAACGAAAAGCGCATGTTGCAGGAAGCTGTGGACGCGTTGTTCGATAACGGCCGGCGTGGCCGCGTTCTGCGCGGTGCCAACAACCGCCCGCTCAAATCGCTGTCCGACACGCTGAAAGGCAAGCAGGGTCGGTTCCGCCAGAACCTGCTGGGCAAACGCGTCGACTACTCGGGCCGTTCCGTCATCGTGGTGGGCCCGGAGCAGAAATTGCATCAATGCGGTCTGCCCAAAAAGATGGCGCTTGAACTGTTCAAGCCCTTTATCTATCACCGCCTGGAACAGGCCGGCCATTGCACCACCATCAAGGCTGCGAAGGAAATGGTGGAGCGCCAGGAACCTGTGGTTTGGGACATTCTTGAAGAAGTCATCAAGGGCCACCCGGTGATGCTGAATCGCGCTCCCACATTGCACCGATTGGGCATCCAGGCCTTTGAGCCAGTGCTGGTGGAAGGCAAGGCCATCAAGATCCACCCCCTGGTTTGCACGGCGTTCAACGCTGACTTCGATGGCGACCAGATGGCCGTCCACATTCCGCTTTCGCCCGAAGCCCAAATTGAGGCGTCGGTGCTGATGTTGTCGGCGAACAATATTCTTTCGCCGGCGAATGGCCAGCCCCTTGCCGTTCCCACTCAGGATATCGTGCTGGGCTGTTACTACCTGACAAAGGATAAGCGCGGAGCCAAGGGAGACGGGCGCGCCTTTGCCAATTCGGACGAGGTGATTCTGGCGTTGGAGGCAGGCGAGGTTGAAACCCTGACTCCCATCCGCCTGCGTTATACCGGCCGCGTCATCGATTTGACCACGGCGTATGACGATCAGGACGTGTTGCACACGGAACCCATTACCATTAAGAACCAGTTCGTCAATACGACAGTGGGCCGGGTGATTTTCAACGACCACCTCCCCAAGGAAATGCCCTACATCAACGGTTTGCTCCGCAAGAAAGGCCTGGGCGCGCTGGTGAATTACTGCTATCTGCGCTTTGGCCTGGAGACCACGGTGGCAATGTTGGATGGGGTCAAGACCCTGGGCTTCCTTTACGCAACCAAAGCGGGAATCTCCATCGGCATCGACGATCTGGTGGTGCCGCAAAGCAAGGCCGCCTTGGTGAGCAACGCGGAAAAGGAAGTTATCGAAGTTGAGAAGCAGTACCAGGAAGGCGCCATTACCCACGGCGAACGTTACAACAAGGTCATCGCGATCTGGTCCAACGTTACCGACGACGTAGCCAACGAAATGTTCCAGACGATGGAACGGCAGGACACCACGGGCCAGATGAATCCCATTTACATCATGGCGGACTCTGGAGCTCGTGGTTCGAAACAGCAAATCCGTCAGCTTTCCGGCATGCGCGGTCTGATGGCAAAGCCCTCCGGCGAAATTATTGAGACCCCCATCACCGCGAATTTCCGCGAAGGCCTGAACGTGTTGCAGTATTTCATCTCGACGCACGGCGCGCGCAAAGGCTTGGCGGACACCGCTCTGAAAACGGCGGACTCCGGTTACCTCACCCGCCGCCTGGTGGACGTGGCACAGGATGTGATCATCTCGGAGTTTGATTGCGGCACCTTGGACGGCATTTACGTGGAACCCATCGTGGAAGCCGGTGAAGTGGTGGAACCCCTCCGCGATCGCATCGTGGGCCGGGTATCACTGGAGCAAATTAAAGACTATGAAGGCAATGTGATTGTCGACGTCAACCAGGAGATCAATGAAGACCTGGCGGCGGCGATTCAGGCAGCCGGCATCGAGCGCGTCAAGATTCGTTCGGTCTTGACCTGCGAATCACGACGCGGCGTTTGCGTGCGATGCTACGGGCGTAATCTGGCCACCGGACGCGTGGTGGAGATGGGCGAGGCGGTGGGTGTCATTGCCGCGCAGTCCATCGGCGAACCTGGTACGCAGCTTACCATGCGGACCTTTCACATCGGCGGTACGGCAAGCCGAATTTCCGAACAGAGTACTTTGGAGGCGAAGAACCACGGCTTCTTGAAGTACCACAGCAT
Source organism: Acidobacteriota bacterium (assembly GCA_031292775.1). Lineage (GTDB taxonomy): Bacteria > Acidobacteriota > Terriglobia > UBA7540 > UBA7540 > Bog-366. The sequence continues at coordinate 12,484 of JARLGN010000418.1, forward strand.
TCAGACTGTTATGAACCGCGAGGGCGCCCATGTGGTTATGAACCGCAACGGCGCGGTGGCCATCGTGGATGAGAAAGGCCGCGAGCGCGAGCGCTACTCAGTGGTGTACGGAGCCCGCGTCAAAGTGGCGGATGGTGCCCCCGTGAAAATGGGGGAAAATATTGTCGAGTGGGATCCTTACACCTTTTCAATCCTTACCGAAGTCGCGGGGATCGTGCAATTCAAGGATCTTGAGGCCGGAGTCACCGTTCAGGAGCAGGTGGATGAAGTCACCGGCTTGTCGCAATGGGTGGTGAGACCGGAGTTTGAAGAGAAGTATCAGCCGCAAATGGTCGTCCGCAACGAGAAGAAGGGGACCAAGAAATACTTGATGCCTGGGCGCGCTCACTTGATGGTGCAAGAGGGCGATGAAGTGAGTCCTGGAGATGTGCTGGCCAAGATCCCGCGGGAAACCACCAAGACCAAGGATATTACCGGTGGTCTGCCCCGTGTGGTCGAGCTCTTTGAAGCACGCAAGCCTCACGAACCCGCAGTGATCACGGAAATTGACGGAATCATTCGCTATGGCGAGGTCGTCAAGCGCCAGCGGAAGATTCTGGTGGTTCCGGATAAGGGCGAGCCCAAGGAATACTTGCTCCCGAGCGGTGTACACGTTTCCGTCCAGGAAGGTGAACGAGTTAAGGCTGGTGAGCCGCTCATGGACGGCCCCCGAAACCCCCACGATATTTTGGCAGTCTTGGGCGAGAAGGAACTGCAGAAATATCTTGTGGATGAAATTCAGGAAGTTTACCGGCTGCAAGGTGTCAACATCAACGACAAGCACATCGAAGTGATCTCGCGCCAGATGATGCGTTGGGTGAAAGTTGAAGAGGTGGGCGATACGGAGTTCCTACTGGACGAGCAAGTGGACAAGTTCAAATTCCGCGAGGAAAATGAACGCGCGAAGGCCAAAGGCGGCAAGGCGTCCACCGGGCGGCCATTGCTGCTCGGGATTACCAAGGCATCGCTGGCTACCGACTCGTTCATCTCAGCCGCATCGTTCCAGGAGACGACACGCGTCCTTACGGAAGCCTCCATCCGCGGTGCTGTGGACCACCTCCGCGGCCTGAAGGAAAACGTGATTATGGGCCGCCTGATTCCAGCCGGCACGGGCCTGGAGTTCTACCGGAACTTCAAGCTGCTCACGGAAGCCGAGCCGCCACAACCGGAAGTCGCAACGCCGGCAGAAGTTGTCATTCCCACCAGTCCGGCACCGGCAGTGGCAGCGGACTTGGCCGACGATGACGAGGCGCGAACACAGTAAAGAAGCAATCAGCATTCAGTCGTCAGCTTTCAGCCAGAACCGGTTTGCAATAGGGTTCTGGCTGACTGCTGATTGCCAGCCGCAGAAGATCAATTCAAAATTCAAGATTCAAAATTCAAGACTTTAAACTCGTCATGCTTCCGGCGAGCCCTGTCGGCCTTCCTTATTTTCTCGCTTTTGAATTCTGAACTCTGGACTTTGGACCTTGAGCCTGGGTCTTGAATTTTGAATCTTGAATTTTGAATCCGCCTTCAACTTCAGCTTATTTTGAATCCCCCGGCCTTTTCATAGGCATCGGCAACGCGCAGGAGATTGGCCTCGTCGAAGTGTTTGGCCAGGATCTGCATGCCGACGGGCAGGCTTGGCTCGCTGGGGGTTTTACCGCAAGGGACGCTGATTCCGGGGATTCCAGCCAGGCTGGCCGTGACCGTGTAGATGTCGGCAAGGTACATTTGGAGGGGGTCGTCCATCTTCTCGCCCAGCTTGAAGGGGGGGATGGGAGACGTTGGGGTGACAATGACGTCGACTTCGTCAAAAGCTTCAACGAAATCGCGGGTGATGAGGGTGCGTACTTTCTGTGCTTTCAAGTAGTAGGCATCATAATACCCGGAACTCAAAACATAGGTTCCCAGCATGATGCGGCGCTTCACTTCGGCGCCAAAGCCAAGGTTGCGAGATTTCCGGTACATGTCCCGCAGATCGTCATGCTGGGGGGAGCGGAACCCGTAGCGCACGCCATCGTAGCGAGCGAGGTTGGCACTGGCTTCGGCCGTGCAGATGATGTAATAGCACCCAATGGCGTACTCGGTATGCGGCAAGCTGATGGGTACAATTTCGCAACCAAGTTTGCCGAACAGGTCGATGCCCTTCTGAATATTGCCTCTGATTTCGGGGTTCAACCCGTTGAGGTACTCGGTGGGAACCCCCACGCGAGTTCCGCGAATGTCGCCGGTAAGCGCTCCAACGTAATCGTCAACAGGGAGGGCGGCGCATGTGGAGTCCAGTGGATCGTTTCCGGCTATGGTTTGCAGCACCAGCGCCACATCGCGCACCGAGCGGCCAAATGGCCCGATGTGGTCGAGGGATGAGGCAAAAGCCACCAATCCATAGCGGGACACTCTGCCATAGGTTCCCATCATTCCGACGATGTCACAGAACGCCGAGGGTTGCCGTATCGAGCCTCCAGTGTCCGAGCCCAAAGCAACCGTGGCAAGATTGGCAGCAACTGCGGCGGCGGAACCCCCGCTCGACCCGCCCGGCACGCGCGTCAAGTCGCGCGGGTTGTGCGTGGGGAAGAAACTGGAGTTTTCCGTGGAAGATCCCATGGCGAATTCGTCGCAATTCGTTTTGCCGAGGATTACTGCCCCCGCGCGCTCCAGCCTTTGGACGGCAGTGGCGTCATAGGGCGCAACGAAATTCTCCAGGATGTGCGACCCGCAGGTGGTGTGGTGTCCGCGAGTCATGATGACGTCTTTGACAGCAACGGGAATGCCGGCAAGGGGCGCGAGCGCTTCACCGGCTGCGACTGCCGCGTCCACCCGCTTTGCCTGCTCCAGCGCGCGCTCCGGGCACAGGCTGAGGTAGGAGCGGACGTCCTTGTCCTTCTGTTCAATGTGTGCCAAGTGTGCTTGAGTAATTTCGACGGCAGTAGCCTGGCGGCTCTTCAGGAGCTCGTGGATTTGGCTGATCGTTAGAGTGGTGAAGTCCATAATCGGTTAATAGCCTCTGGCAACTCCATATTGGCATTTGGATTGAAAGGAAAGAGTACGCAAGCGCTGACCCTAATCCAAAATCAAAATCCAAAAAAGAGCTTATTCTTCGCGCTCAATGACGCTTGGCACTTTGAAGCATCCCGCACCCTGCTCAGGCGCGTTCGCCAGCGCCTCGTCCTGGGAAAAGTAGCGGCACGGCACATCCGCCCGCATGGAAGCGTTCTCGGATCCGGGATAGGTCACCTGCGCCATGGGTTCGATCTCGGAGGTGTCAAGCTTGTTCAGCTTCTCCACGTACTGCAATATCGAATCAAGCTGCGGGAGGAACTTCTTTATCTCGTCTTCCGTAAGCTCCAAATGAGCGAGTTCGGCAACATAGCGAACATCTTTTTCAGTAAAAGCCATGCGTTGATTATCTCCGATGGCGAGCAAAGTACTTGGCATACGAGCTTGCCAGTGTTAATGCAACCTGCTGGTCGGGTATCGATGCCGTCTCCATGACCTTTTCGATCAGGGCTGGCGGAGGCAGCCCAGTTTCCCGCAGCGATCGCCGGGACGCAAACAGGCTGGGCTGCGGCACCGTCTTGATCCGCAGTTTCTTCACTATGGATTGGCCCAGAAAGCCATTGATCTCGGCGCGGATATCCTCGGTCATGTGCCGGAGTTGCGTGCTCCACGTGGCGCAGTCGGCGGCGAGGGTCAACACTCCCGAGGCAAAGGATGTGGGTTGGGAATGCTGGGCCATGACCTTTCCCGCAATCCGCGGCCACAGCGGAAGCAGGATATCCAGCACATGCGGCTCCGACCGGCGGATCTGTTTCCGAAACAGAGTGGGCAGTACTTTTCCGATTTCATCCACGTATTGTGTTCCCCAGCGCGGTTTCACGAACTAAAGAGAATTACTGAGTCTAGCATATTGCGCGGCAGCGGGGAAATGGCTGCGAAAGGATGGCATTAGTTGTCAGTCGTCAGTTGTCAGTGATAACCTCTTTTGAGTACTGAATACCGAGGACTGAAGACTACTTGCATGAAGATAATTCTTGCTTCCAATTCGCCTCGCCGGCGCGAGTTGCTGCGTAACGCCGGGTTCGATTTTGAAGTTAGCGTCAGCGCCGTCGATGAAGGCGAGCCGTCACTTGGCGAGCCTCCGGATGAGTACGCCCGGCGTGTGGCTCGCGCCAAGGCGCTGGATGTGGCCGCCCGCTCGCCCTCCGGCAGCCTGGTCTTGGGTGCGGATACGATTGTGACCCTCGACGGTCTTATTCTGGGAAAGCCGAGTGGACCCTTTGATGCCACGCGCATGCTGCGCATGCTTTCCGGCCAGACCCACGAGGTCATTACGGCAATATGCCTGGTTATGGCGCCCGCTCAGATTGAAGCGGTAGAACACGAAAGCACATTCGTGTCGTTTCGTGAGCTCAGTGAAGATGAGATTAAGAACTACGTAGCCAGCCACGAGCCGTTTGATAAGGCCGGAGCTTACGCCATTCAAGGCTTGGCATCGAGGTTTGTGACCCACATTTCCGGCTGCTATTTCAATGTGGTGGGGCTGCCGGTTTCCTTGGTCGATGTAGTGCTCAGGAAATTGGAGGAAAAGAGTCAGGAGCCAGCAGCCAGGAAACCGGATACGGCGCATGGATAGGTTTTCCCGCGTTGGATACGGGAAAATCAGCGCTAGAAGTTAAGAGTGAAGGCTAAAAGCGTGCAGGTGACAGCACTACGCTCCCTCCTGAGTTCTGACTTCTGGCTCCTAGCGCCTATCTCCAACATCTCCCCTCAGAGAATGATTCGCGTGTCGCCATCGCGGCGCGTCACGCGCTCACGATCAAGGTATTCGAGCAGCGGAATCGCATACTTGCGGGATAGTCCGGTCATTTCCTTAAAAGCAGTTACATCAAGCCGGTTGTTCTTCGCTTTGCGCTGAGCCACAATCTCGCGAAGCTGGCGCAATGCCGACTGATGGAAAATCAGATCCTCTGTAACCTTGTGCAGCACATTTTCCTTCAACAGAATCCTTAACAGCTTCTCCGCGTGGGTTCGCTCCAGCCGCAGGGTTGCGAGCACTTCCCGTGCGCTGGGAACGGCTAACCCCGCCTTTTCAAAAGCGGCGGCTATTTGATCGCGCGCGGCAATCTCCTCCGCGGACATTTGAATCGTTTGGCCACCTAAACGAACCATCTCGCCCTGTACACCGACCTTTTCGTGAACTGCCAGGCTTTGGAGCAGAGCATTGAGCAGCGCCGGCGAAGGGATGACGCACCCTTTTCCCTCTCCCAGCTTGGCTCGCAGTTCCTCTTTGGGCAGGCCGGCTACAAGCGGGTTTGCGGAATGGAACCTGGCGAGTTCTTCGAGAAGAAGTTTTGCCAATTGCTGAAAGTGCTCTGCGTGGACGAGCAAGCTGGGTGGTTGCCCGAGCAGCACGAGGCGCTTTTGGGACTCAAGCGATTTGGCTATCCGGATGACATCCGCAGCGTTCCATCCCGTGCGAGCA
>JARLGN010000419.1 GCA_031292775.1 Acidobacteriota bacterium
AATGCGCGTCCGGCGAGAAGAATTCGACACGATTATTCCTACCGGCAGGAAAAGCGAAGAAATCGCACTAGGCTATGGATGCCACCATGCAGGGGGAGGGAACGGAGAGCTGTGCCTGGGTGGAATTGCGCACCACGGGTGGCAGAGGCGCGGCCCCACCATCGAGGCCAGTGACGGGTTAACCGTGACGGGGGGCAGGGAAGGTTTGAGGGCGGAAAGGCGAGCAGCGTCGGGCGCCGAACCCATGATGGCAAGCAGGGTCGCGGCGGGACTAGGGAAGGGCCAATTTGCCCGTGAGATCAGACGGCGGTGCCCACACACTGAAAGAGATTAAGAATGAGAATCGCTCCCAATAACCGATTGATAACAAAGGGCAAGAAAAAGTGCTCCCAATAAGTTATTGAAAATAAGGGGCGACGAAAAAAAAGATGTTAAAAATGAAGGTTGCTCCAAATAGTTTGTTGAAAACAAAGGGGCAAAAAAAGTGCTCCCAATGAGTTCTTGAAAACAAATGACTTATCCTGTTTTCTGGATGAGTTATTGAAAGGAAGGAAGTTAGCTCCAGAATGGGTAGACCGCGCGCTCGCGCGTAATCGGAATTCGTAGTTCTCAAGCCGGTGTTCTGTGCCGCGGCTGGTAATCAAGGTCAGCGCCGGGCTGGAGCTCGGAATCCGGGCTCGGGCTTGGAATTCGAAATGAGGAGCAAGCTGCCAAATCTCACTTATCGGCTAGCCACCTGATCATGCCGGCCCCGATGCCTGCGGAAGCAATTTCCGCCGCTCGTAGCCATTGAAGATTCCCTGAGTAATTAGGAACAGAACCGCAATCCCCACCAGGAGCCAAATGCCGGCTCGCACCGAATGGTTTTGAGCAACCAAGCCAATGGCAGGAGGAACCACCGCACCGCTGAGCAGGGCGAGAGTCATCAACATGCCGAAGACAGTCCCGAAGATTCGCGAAAAGTACGTGCTGGCGGTTCCCGCGGTGGTGGGAAATACCGGAGCGTAGCAGAGTCCGCAAAGAATGATTCCGGCGGAGGCAATCAAGACGTTGGGCGCCAGAGCCAGGATCGTGAGACCGGTAATGGCCCCGATGGAACATCCCAGCAACAATTGCGGACCGCGAACTCGCCTGACCACCTGGCTGGCGATCAGCCGGCCCAACATCATCATGATCCAGAACGACGTATAGATGATTTTGGAACTCTCGGAGGTGGCGGCCAGATCTTTCTCCAGGAAGGTGCGAATAAAGCCGGAGGTGGAAACCTCGAGGGCGGAATAGAAGAACAGCACGCCGGCGAGAATGATGACAGCGGGATTGGTCACCAACGACCTGGCTTGATCCCAGTCGAAGCCGCCCGCCATACCCGCGGGGGGGAACGTTTGCACCAGCGCCACCATGGCTACCAGACCCACCAGCAGGGCGATGGACCACAGCGTGGCCACAAGTCCCAGTTGACGCGCCATCAATGCCACCAACCCAGGGAAGAAGACCGCGCCCACGCCGAAGAAGATGCCAGCCAAATTGAGTGCGGAGGAGGGATTCGCCGGGTAAAGATCCGGGACCAGCGTGTTGGCGGCGGCCATGGCGGAACAACCGCCCAGGCCGAGCATGACTAGCAGCGCGCCAAGCGCCGCATAGCTGGGTGCATAAGCCATCCCCACCAGTGCGGCGGCACTGCACAGAAACCCGGCGGCCAATACCAGTTTCTTGCCGAAGCGGTCGATCAACGGCCCGGCCAGAAAGACCATGGGCACCTGCGGCAGGTAGAGAAAGCTGAAGAGTGTTCCACGCCGCGCCATGTCAAAGTGCAGGTGCGCGCTCAACTCCGGCAGCGTTGCGCCCAGAAATGAAGTCATAACGCCAAAGGTAAACAGACCCGCGCACGCTGTTGCCATCAGGTAAGGCGTGGAAGTCTGGTTCTGTGAGGCCATCGAGGTTTGACCTTTCAAAGAGATTCGGATCTTCGTAGTGTCTCAGTTTGTCGTGGCACGGACGTCCCGCCTTGGAGTGGTCACGGCCAAGATGGTTGCAACCCGACAGGAGGATCGTTACGGCGGAGGCATTATACATGCATTTGGGGAATTCCCAGGACTTACGCGCGGGTTAATTCAATCGCACCGTCCAAAGGTAGCTGGAACGTTCATGGTTGTCGTTTTCGCCGAGGTGGATGCGGTGTTCGTCATCGACGGCGATGTCGTGGATGCGCGCGGGGCGCTCGCCGGTTTGGGGATCGCGTAAATCCGTGTACCCGTCCATGTGATCCGAGCGCGTGTCCCAACGAATAAGCTGGGTATTTCCCTTCATGCCCCCGGCGCCGTAAAGGATGTGGTCCTTGAGAATCAGTGCAGGAAGGCGGCCGGTGGCCGTGACGGTGGCGATCTTCTCAACACCGCCGCTTTGAATATCAATGCGGCAGAGCACGCCGGCCGTGGTGCCCGCGTAAATGTAGCGCTCGCCGTCGTAAGCCATGGAGTCACAGAAGCCGAAATCCTCCTTGTGCCGGGTTTCGCCCATGGCGCTGGAGACCCCGCGGGGTTTTGGCGGATCATTGAGCAGTTGGATCTTGTCCTCCCGGCGCGAGAGCCCATGATTAAACCAGACGAAGCGATTTCCCTCCGGGTGGTATTTGAACAGGCGTACGGGATTAGAGCCCACGGTTTCGTCCCAGGCACGCGTCTCCGCGCAGGTGCCCCACAGCCATCCGTCTTTATCCACAATCCCGTTGTGCGGTTGCACAAACATGGTGGCATTGGTCAGATAGGCAAGCAGCGTTGAAGCTCCTGTGGCCAGATCGGTTCGGAACAATGTCTCCGCGGGATAAGTGAAGCCGTAGATAATGCCGCGCTCCCAGTCGGCGGCGATCGATTGAATGTAGAGGTGCGGCAGGGGAACGCCGATCAGGTTGTAGGATTGCGCGTGGGGGTCAAACCGAACCAGCTTTCCCCCCTTGGCGGCGTGCTGTTGATCCAAATCGTGCAGGAGCGAAGTGGCAAAGTACAGCGAGTGATCATTGGGGCTCAGCAAAAGGGTGCGATGGATTTTCACATCGAACTCATCCGCCCACTGCTGGGTATTCATTCCCTCAAAGCGTGCCGTGGCGGGATCGAACCGGTAGAGCAGATCACTGTCCATGGAATTCAGCCCGCAATAAACCTGTTGGTCACGCGGATTCCAGACGACCGCATCGAAACTGATCCAGCCCTTGAACCACGCCGGATCGGCATGCAATTCCTGATAGCTCCACCGGCCCTCAATCTTCTCTTTCCATCCTTCGAGCCGGTAATCGCGCAGGACGTGCGCTTTAACATATTGGGGTTGGACGGGCCGATTCATGCTGTTCCTCTGAAATGTTTTGTGGTTTGCCCCCGGGGCGCAAGAAACATCCAGGCGCAACGACAACACGCCTCGAACTGGAGGTTGCGCCCGGCGAGGGGCGCTCAGATTTTCAACAGTGCCCACAAACCGAGCACCAGCCCTGAACTCAGGATTGAACCCAGCAGCAGGCCCTGCAGGTCAACGCGATAAGCCTTGAAAAAGCCGACGCCACACGCCCCGCGGATCGGATGAAGAAGATTGACGAGAAGCAATTGACGTCCTTGCTCCGCCGTCCATCGACTGGTCTCAGCCGCCAAACCGTCATCCCAATTCTTGCCTTCTTCGTGATCCTCGGGCAGGTTTTTCTGGTCGGCAGCCCCCACAGGGATGCGATCTGAGGGAGTACGAAGCCTTGTGAAGAAGGGAGCTACACGGGCCTCCTCCTCCGCAGGAGTCAGGAGGCTCACCACCACCAGGGTTACGACTCCGGCCGCGAACGAGTAAAAGAAAATACTGGGACTCCAGTAATCCAACCGTTGGTGCTCCCAATGGTACAAAGAGAAGTTTGTGCATATGGATACAAGGATGCTGCTGATGGCGCCCCAACGGTTCGCTCTTTCCCAGATGAGTCCGCCCACAATACTGATACCCATATAGGCCGCCATAGTTTCCGTCAGCAGGAACGAGTAGAGCACTCTTTGGATCAGGAACAGTGCATAGCCGACGGCCATGATGACAGCGACGAGTCCGCTGATGCGTCCTACCCAGAGGTAATGGTGGTCCGACTTCTTGGGAGCCAAACGTGGGCGGTAGAATCCATTCGTGAACAATGCGCCGCTATCCACCATGAGGGCGGAACAAGCGGCCAGGCACGCTCCCATCACGCTGGCGATCAGCAGGCCGCGAAGGCCCGGCGCAAGCAGGTGCTGGCAGGCGAAACCGAAGGCATCCTCGGGGTCTTTGAGGGTGTTCGCGCCAAACAGGCCGCGCGCGATCATCGCCGCGACCATCACGCCCACCACTGCCCAGCCGATTGTGCACAGACGCTTGGCCCACATTCCGTGAAAGAACCCCACGCGGCAGGTGTATTCATCCTTGCCCGTGCCCACCGCTGCCAAAACATGGGGCTGCGCCATGACGCCGATGATACCGTTAAGGGTCAGCATGATGATGAACCACGGGCCGACTTCCTTGGGCGTCGCCAGGGAGAAGTAATGCAGCGGAAGAACTTGCTTCATACCGTCGAAACCGCCCACCGCCCCCCAACCGAGAGGAATCAACATGAAGGACAGCAGAAGGAGCAGAAAGCCTTGAACAAAATTGCTCCATGCCGAGGCCAGCAGACCCCCGACAAAACTGTATAGGACAAAGATGAACGTCAACCCCAACACGATAGTGTTGGTGTCCAAGTTCGCTCCCAGCATCTGGTGCAATACCTTCGCTGCTCCTTTGAGGATGCTGGCCATGCCGATGAATAAGAACGCGAAGGCAAAAATAGCGTAAAGGCCTGACATGGTTGCGCCATAGCGATCCTCCATCATCTCCGCCGTGGTGGAGCGCCGGACGCGGCGGAAAATCGGCGCCATAATCCAGAAAAAGGGTGTGGCAAAAAGGTTCTTCCACTGATACCAGATCGCCGATATGCCGTAGCTGTAAGTGGCTCCCGCCAGACTTACGGGCATTTCAGCATGGGTTCCCACGCCGAAAGTCTGGGCGATCATGACCAACTTGCCGAAGTGACGCTTGCCCAGGAAGTAGTTCTTGGTGTCCTTAACACGGCGGCTGGCAACAATTCCCATGCCGATAAGAGACAACAGGTAGGTAATGACAATGAGCCAATCTAGGGGTGCGAGTATCATGGTGTGTTAGTGTTCGACAACCCGTGCCGAGTGGGATCTGGCGAGGCAGCCTTTACGTTTTGGTAATCCAACGCTGTTAATTCTAGCAGTTTTTCGGACGACCCGCATGTTATCTTGAAACGGCTTGAAACGGCTGCGAGCGCCTAAGCCGGCCGAACAATTTGCGTGCCCACCTGGCCGGCGGATTCCGGAACTTGGGGAAGCGAGCGGCAGGACTCCCTCTTGATGAGTTCCATGGGCATCGTGAGTTGCTGAGCGGGGAGTTCGGGGTTCGCAATGCGGTTCAATACCATATCGACCATGCACTCGCCGAGTTGCATCGGGAAGGACCGAATGGTGGTGAGGGGTGGATACATCATGGCGCCGTAAGAATCGTTGCAACCTATTACGCTCACGTCATCAGGAACGCGCAGGCCACAATCGCGCACTGCTTTGTAAACCCCCTGGGCCGCCGCGTCGTGGGCAGCAAAAACTGCGGTGACGGACTCACCGCGCTCAAGAAGGGTCTTGGCGGCTAGATAACCCACTTGCTGGGGGTCATCAGAGTGGATTTCGCTCCGGCGGGGAGGCAAACCCGCTTCCTCCATGGCGCGGCGATACCCCTCGTAGGTTCGGGCAAACCAGGGCAGACGGCAGTTGCCCACATACCAAATATCGCGGTGGCCGAGACTCTGCAAGTAACGCGTCACATCGAATCCGCCGAGGATGTCATTGCAATAAACCGCATCGTAGTCGGAGTCCTTCCACTCCCCTACCACATTATTTCCAAACACCACGCTGGGAATTCGCTTGTGAGCCAACAGCTCCAGCAAATTGGGAGCATTGGTGCCGGCAAGGATCACACCGCGAAATACATCGCCGCGTTGCGCGACGCGGGGCAAATGGAGTTCCTTCCACGGCGAGTGCAGGTCATAGCGAAACACCAGGAAGATCATCTCCCAGCCCAGGGCGCGAGCGCGATGTTCCGCCCCCACCAGTATTTGCGAATGAACCGGATGCAGCATTTCCCGATTGCTCAGGACAAAGGCGAGAGCTTTGTTTCGACGGGTCTGATCAAGGGAGAATCCCAATTTAGAGGCAGCGTCCCTGACTCGTATCTTGGTAGCCAAACCCACGCTTGAGCTACCTCGGGCGACGCGGGAGACCGTTGCCACACTGACCTCAGCCTTGCGCGCCACGTCTTTTAACGATGTCTTCGATTTTCCCAATGGAGCATCCCCCAGAGCGCTTCCGATTGCATGACAACCTATTACAACTGATTATTTCCTACTCTTAGGCATTGACTGTCGCGTCTTGACGCTTGTGGAAGAGAATCTTGCGCAAATTGTCTCGCTTGTCAAGATAATTGTCAGGATTGAGATGGTGTATTCTCATGACGAAAGGCAGAATTTTATCGCGTTTTCGTCATTAAGCAATTCATATAAAATGATTTATCTTTGTTCTTAGGGTAATCGTATGAAGTGGATTTCATCACCTGAGCGCAGTAGAATGAGGCAAAGAGGGTAATTGGGCGCTGGACTTTTGCATCAACTTTATGCTCATTCTCTGCGATATTGAGTAATTATGCTTGACTTCGCCCCCTGACGGTGTTAGCTAATCACGGAACCCCTATGCGGTCTTGTCACCAAGCCGGGTCGGCCATCCCAGATTCCAGCTCATGGAGTGGTTCCCCGCGTGCCAAGAGCAGCTCAAGATGATCCCGAAAATGGTCGTCTTGACCCAGTTTTGGAAGCCCCTAGCAGGGAGAGGTTGAAAATCGGTGGAGGACATGATGATAGATAAGCTGCGACAAATAATTCTCTTAGGTTTATTGATATTCTTGGGAATCACGGAGCTTGCCTTTGCCCAAGGTGGTGCGGCAAGCCTGCGCGGAACCGTAACCGATCCTTCCGGCAGCGTTGTTCCCTCTGCCAAGGTAACGGCCACCCAGGTGGGAACCGGTTTGGCGCGAACTGTGTCCACGGACACGGGAGGCAACTATCTCATCCCTCAGCTCTCCCCAGCCGATTATACGCTTACTGTTGAAGCAAAAGGGTTTAGCTCGTACAACCAAAAAGGCATTACCCTGCTGGCGGACCAGAGTGTGACAGACAACGTCACCCTGCATCTGGGTACAACCACCCAAAATGTCAACGTCCAGGCTGCGGCAGCCCAGGTTGACACAACTACCGCGACCCTCAACCAGGTGGTCAATCAGACCCAGATGGTGGAATTGCCCCTCGACGGCCGGAACGCGGCAGCCCTCGCCTTCCTTGTTGCCGGCACCGCTCCCGCGCCC
>JARLGN010000420.1 GCA_031292775.1 Acidobacteriota bacterium
CGTGATTCCCATAGCCTTTTCCAACAACCGGCTGACGTTGGCGATGGTGAATCCCAACAACCTGATCGCGCTCGATGACGTGCGGCGCGTGATTAAAGGCGTGATCATTGAACCCGTGGTGACGTCGGAAGACGATTTCGAGCGCTTCATTACCACCGTCTACGCCGCGCTGATCCGCAAAGACCAGGAAACTGCGGCGCGCGAGCAGGGTTCGGCGACTTCCAAGAGCCGGCCGGTGGTAAAGACCCTGGAAAGTGAATTGCAGGTTCCCAAGGGTGAGTCGACGGAGAGCATTCTTGAGTCGCTGCAATCGGAAGCGCTGAAATCCCTGGAAGTGGTTGAAGGCCCGCAGTCGCCTGAGAGCGTCACCGACCTGTCCCGCTCGGCGGAGGACGCCCCTATTATCCGCATGGCCAACGGCATTCTGTCTCTGGCCATCAAGAAGGGAGCCAGCGACATTCACGTTGAGCCGCAGGAAAAAGACCTGGCCGTGCGTTTCCGAATTGATGGGGAGCTGGAAGTAGTGCAGGTGCTGCCCAAGAAAGTTCAGATGGGCTTGATCTCGCGACTCAAAATTCTCGCCAAGCTCGACATCGCGGAAAAGCGCCTGCCGCAGGACGGCCGCATCAGCGTGCGGCTGGAAGAGCGCCCCATTGACTTTCGCGTTTCCACCATTCCGGCCAAGTGGGGCGAAAAGATTTGCATGCGCATTCTCGACAAATCGAACACCCTGCTGGGCCTCGATAAGCTGATTCTCCATCCGGAAGTGCTGGGCCTTGTCCGCGAGATGATTGCGCAACCTTACGGGATCATCTATGTGACCGGCCCCACAGGCTCCGGCAAAACCACGTCGCTCTACAGCGCGCTGGCGGAGCTTAACCACGCCGACGTCAACATCTCCACCGCCGAAGACCCCATCGAGTATGACCTGGCTCGCGTCAACCAGGTGCAGACGCACAAGGAAATCGGCCTGGACTTTGCCCGCATTCTTCGCGCCTTCCTGCGCCAGGATCCGGACATCATTCTGGTGGGCGAGACGCGCGACAAGGAAACCGCCCATACCGCCGTTGAGGCCGCGCTGACCGGCCACCTGGTGTTCACCACCCTTCACACCAACGATGCCGCGGGCGCCTTCACCCGCTTGTTTGAAATGGGCGTGGAGCCCTTTTTGATTTCGAGTTCGACCATTGGCGTCATTGCCCAGCGCCTTACGCGCCGCCTTTGCCAGGTCTGCAAGGAGAAGTACACACCCGATGATGTCTCGCTGAAGTACATGGGCCTGGATCCGAGTAAGCCCCTCACCTTTTACCGCAACAAGGGCTGTGTAGAGTGCTCGGGAACCGGATATCGCGGACGCATTGGCGTGTATGAAGTCCTGCGCATGAACACCGAACTGCGCCGCCTGGTGGCCGGCAGTGGAAGTTCCGAAGCGATCTCCGAGCTGGCCATTAAGAATGGTATGAAGACGCTGAAGGATTATACCGTTTGGCTCCTTGAGAACGGTTGGACCACCATGGAAGAAGTTTTGCAGGTGGTATCTGTAAGGGAATAAGCTCTCAGCGTTTAGCTCTCAGCAATCAGCCAGGGATCAGGCTGAAAGCTGAGCGCTGACGGCTGATAGCTGAATACTTTATGGCTTACTTTCTCGGAATCGACGGCGGAGGCACGCGGACAGTGGCATGGCTGGCCGATGCTGATGGCAAGCTCTTGGGGCGAGCCGAGTCCGGGCCGTCGAATCCTCTTAAAACGGGGTTTCGGGCTGCAGAACGCGAAATCGCCAAGGCCTATCGCGCCAGCTTACGGGATGCAGGATTTCCGTCAACTGCCGCACGCGCTTTGCACCCGCCATTGTTGCGGGCGGTCTGCGCAGGCATTTCGGGAGTCGACCGGCGGGCCGTACACGGTCCGCTGCTTGCCTGGATGCGCAAGGCCATTCCCGCGCGCCATTATCTGCTGACCTCTGACGCCGCCATCGCGCTGGCCACGGCGGTGCGCGACGCTTCGGGCATCATCGTGATTGCCGGAACCGGTTCCATTGCCTTCGCGCGCGATGATCAAGGCAAGCTGCTGCGATCTGGCGGCTGGGGAATCCCCTATGACGATCGCGGTTCCGGCTACGACCTGGGCCGGAGGGCAGCGGCTGCGGCGCTGGAAGCCTTCGACGGCCGCGGACCGCACACCGTGTTAATGGAGCGGATCTGCCAGCATCTGGGGCTTGCGGATATCTCGGAGATCATTTCCCAACAACTTGAGCAGCAGCAGGTGGCCGCGCTCTTTCCGCTGGTGATGGAGGCCGCCCGCGAAGGGGACCTGGTGGCGCGCCATCTGTGTGACGAGGCGGCCCGGGACCTCGCCGACCTGGCCGTTGCCCTGTTAAAGCGCGCCGGCTGGACTCACCGCGCCACCCCAGTGGTCACGACTGGCGGCGTATTCCAATCCAGCTATAATATCCGCAGGGCTTTTGTGCGCCATCTTCGCCGCTTCGCCCCACTGGCACGCGTGGAGTTGCTTGAACGTCCGCCCGTCGAAGGAGCGTTGTGGCTGGCCCGGAATCTGGGCAAGAATAGAAAATCGGGGCGCAGCACATCCGGTTCCCCGAAGGGGATGAACATCAGTAGCCGTAGGTGAAACCTACGGATCAGGATGGCCATCAAACCAATTCTTCCGACCCCGGAGGGGTCGAATATTCGACCCCTGCAGGGTCGGAACCTTATCCTCCGTGATTCCTTCCCGTAGGTTTGACCTACGGCTACTGATGTTCATCCCCTTCGGGGAACGAGGAGGCAATTCGTCATGAACTTGCTACACAGATTCGGAAGCGTCCTAATCCTGGCCATGCTCGCAAGTGTCGTCGTAAGGGCTGCTGACGTCGCGCGCCCTGTCCTGCCCTCAGACCTGGTTACGGCGTCACAACTGAATAGCGAATTGGTGGCGGTGAAGTCCGGAAAGATCGTGCTGATTCAAGTCGGCTTCCACGTCATGTATCAAATGGGACACATCCCCAATTCGCAATACGCGGGCCCCGCTGCCAGAGCGGATGGCTTGGCGGCGTTGAAGAAACTTGTGGCCAAACTTCCCCGCAATCAGAAGATCGTGATCTATTGCGGCTGCTGCCCGTGGGACGATTGCCCCAACATCCGCCCCGCCTATCAAGCGCTGAAAGAGATGGGATTCAAAAACTTCAAGGTGCTCGACATCCCGGTGAGACTCGGCGACGACTGGACCGCGAAGGGTTATCCGGTAGTTAAAGGGGATTAAAGGCATTTTGGATTTTGGATTTGCGATTTTGGATTGAAGCCAGTCTGTAGCGCGGGGGGGCCGCAACCAAATCTTCGTGGGCGGACGAAGAGACCCCTCACCCGACCTCGTCCCTCGGCCACCCTCTCCCCTCGGAGAGGGCGGTTTAGTTACCAACCTTCTCCCAGGGGAGAAGGTGCTGAGGTACGAAGCGGATGAGGGGTCTCTGCTCTCTGCCTTCTACCTTTAACAAAGACACAAAAATGTTCGCTAACAAAAACAAGTATTTATGGTATTGCAAAGCAAAGCGGCGGGGCCGCAACCTAGCCTGTCTCGTAGAAGCACCAGCCGTGTGCATAGCGCTAGAACAGGCACATCGGCAGCGAGCCCGTGTAGCGGGCGAAAGGTCGTAGCCCATAGCGTGAGCTATGGGTGTAGAGGTCGCCCCAGAATTCCGCCAGCCACGGAGGGGCGGAAGAAGCCATTGTTACGGTGATCTTACGTCCCCGCACCATGGCGTCAACCGATGAAGAAAATGACTCCGCCGCTAATTCTAATAAGGGTTTCTTTCGCCCCTTACGGGGCTCGGGCGCGGTGGCGTGCCAAATTTACCCACGGCTTACGCCATGGGCTACGATCTTTCACTGCTGTCCAAATTAGCAGACGGCCGTGTGGCGAACACGGTTCTGCTCGTGAACCATCACAAATACGACGCCAAACTAACGATTCATTTTCCCTCTCCCCCAAGGGGGCGAGGGAGATGTCTTCCCTCGATCTCCGCTAGAAACAGGTTGGCTTGACCGCCAGCGTGCGAAAGAAACCCAGCTTCACCGCATAGCGAGCGCTTGTGCTGCACCTCATTCCCAACTTGACGC
>JARLGN010000421.1 GCA_031292775.1 Acidobacteriota bacterium
ACGCGGCCGATGCCGAGCATGTTGGCGGCTGTGCGGACGCTGACTTTGCGATCGAGGTGAATCTTCAGCACCTCGGCAAAGCTGTTCTTCATCACGCGTTCCAGGCGGTTGTAAACGTCCTGCGCCTCCCAGAACAAGTGTTGCTCGTCCTGCACCCACTCAAAGTAGGAGACGGTAACGCCACCGGCATTACAGAGAATATCGGGGATCACGAACACCCCGTTCTTCTCCAGGATGGCGTCTCCTTCCGGGGTCACCGGCCCGTTGGCCGCCTCACCCACGATCTTGGCTTTCACCGCGCCGGCATTGGAGGCATCAATCGCGTTCTCTAGTGCGGCGGGGATGAGGATGTCACACTCCAGCGCGAGCAGTTCCTGTGGGCTGATGGTTTCCGAGTTGGCCATTCCCACCACGCCCCCGGTCTTCTCTTTGTGCATGATGAGCTTGGGAATGTCGAGGCCGTTGGCGTTGTACACGCATCCGCGCGAATCGTTGACCCCAATGACGTAGGCTTGATTGCTGTCAAGCAATTGCGCGGCAATGGAACCAGCGTTGCCAAAGCCCTGTACCACCACCTTCGCACCCTTGATAGGAATGCGCAGGTGCTCGGCTGCACTCTGGATAGTGTAATAAACACCGCGGCCGGTAGCCTCATTCCGTCCCAGCGACCCGCCCAAGGCAATCGGTTTCCCGGTCACGACCCCAGGGATGGGATAGCCTTTGGTCATGCTGTAAGTGTCCATGATCCAGGCCATGATCTGCGAGTTGGTGTAGACATCCGGAGCAGGAATGTCTCTTTCTGGACCAATCAGCGGCAGAATGGCACTAGCATAGCGGCGAGTCATGCGCTCAAGTTCTGTTTGCGACATCTCTTTCGGATTGCACGTTATTCCCCCTTTGCCGCCGCCAAAGGGGATGTTGACCACCGCACACTTCCACGTCATCCAAGTGGAAAGAGCTTTCACTTCATCCAGCGTAACTCCCGGATGATAACGAATTCCACCTTTGGCCGGGCCCCGCGCCGTGCTGTGCTGAACCCGGTAACCCGCGAAACTTTGAATGTGACCGTTGTCCATCCGTACCGGGAGATTCACGTGCAGAATCCTCTCCGGGTACTTGATCATGTTGCGAACGTCAATGCTCAGGTTCAATGCGTCCGCCGCGAGATCAAAGTTCTCCATGGCGGAGTCGTATGCTGTCTTAACCGTTTGAGTAGAGACTGCCATTCAAACACCCCCATTTGCGAGAGACATACTGAAGTCCTCGCGGAGTATGCCGCAAGGTGTTGATGAATACAACAGCAACGGAGCAACAAGGACAAAACGTCCAACATGCCATTTTATAGGTTTTCAAGATGTGAGAACCTGACATTGTCCGTCGAAATTAGATACCCCTGATATTGGCTGGCACATGAATTGCTCCTATAGTGTATGGGGCCGTCAATGAGGCGGAGGTTGTAGTCCGCAAACGCGTTCCGAGCACCGGAAACACGTTCGCTGGGTATAAGCGCGCACCACACTATCGATTCGAGGGGGAAAAACGGTGGATTCACTGACTCCAAAGCAGGCTGAGGCACTCCCGATGGAAACCAAACCCAAGTTGCGGCGAAATCCCAAAGCGCCTCGCCAGGTGTTGCCAGTCCGAACACCGGAAGACCGGGTGCAGGGCTCCAAAGAGGTTTCCCTGGGCTTTTCCCTGGAGCAAGTCCGGATTGAAGCGCTGCGTTGTTTGCAGTGCAAGGATCCCGTTTGCGTGCAAGCCTGCCCCCTGCACATCGACATCAAGAGTTTCATCGGCTTGATGGCGCAGGGAGATTTCGAAGCTGCCTACCAGAAGATCAGCGAAGAAAGCCCCTTCCCGGGAATCTGTGGCCGCGTCTGCCAGCACGAATTGTTCTGCGAGAAATCCTGCCTGTTGGGGAAAAAGCTGGAACCCGTCGCCATCGGTTCGCTAGAACGTTTTGCGGCGGACCAAAATCGCGAGGCGAAATCGGCGGCGCCGGCCTCCGCCGCTCCCTGCGCGAGCAAACCTGAAGGTCCGCGCGTAGCACTGATTGGCAGCGGTCCGGCATCCCTGATTGCAGCCTACGACCTGGTGAGAAACGGCTATCGCGTGACCGTCTTTGAAGCATTGCACAAGCTGGGCGGCGTGTTGGCTTACGGCATTCCGAATTTCCGCCTGCCCAGGGAAATCATCAACGGGGAAATCGACCGGCTGGCAGCGATGGGAGTGGAGTTCCGCAAATCCGTCATCGCCGGCAAGACCTTTACCGTGGAAGAGCTTTTCGCGGAAGGCTTTGCGGCGGTCTTTCTGGGCACCGGCGCGGGCCTGCCGCACCTGATGCACATTCCGGGAGAAAACCTGGTGGGAGTCTACACCGCCAACGAATTCCTGACGCGTCTGAATTTGATGGAAGCCTTTCGGTTTCCGGAAACCGACACTCCGGTACACATTGGGAAGCGCACGGTGGTGGTGGGCGGCGGAAACTCCGCCATGGACGCAGCGCGCTGGGCT
Source organism: Acidobacteriota bacterium (assembly GCA_031292775.1). Taxonomy (GTDB): domain Bacteria; phylum Acidobacteriota; class Terriglobia; order UBA7540; family UBA7540; genus Bog-366. The sequence goes on from JARLGN010000421.1 coordinate 2,515, forward strand.
CGACGCATGGGAAGCGAGACCACCATCATGTTCCGTCGCGGACGTGCCGAACTGCGTGCCCGCCTGGAAGAGATTGAACATGCCGAAGAGGAAGGCGTGCATTTTGAATTCCTGGCAGCACCCACCCGCTTGTTCGGCGACGAAAAAGGAACTGTATGCGAGATGGAGTGCATCCGCATGAAGCTGGGCGAGACCGACGAATCCGGCCGCCCCTCGCCTATTCCCATGGAGGGCTCGGAGTGTCGCATCCCGGTGGATACCGTGGTCATGGCGATTGGACAGAGCGCCAACCCCACGGTGCAGCGCTCAACGCCGCAATTGGCGACCAATCGCGGCAAGATTGTGGTGAACCCGGAAGGGATGACCAGCATGGCGAAAGTGTTCGCCGGCGGAGATGTGGTGCGCGGCGGTTCCACCGTGATTTTGGCCATGCGCGATGGGCGTGCAGCAGCAGCGGCGATTCACGAAGCGTTGAAGGCAGGTGGGCAGGTGGGCAGTGGGCAGGTGGGTGAGAGCCCGGCGGCGCCCAATTTCTCCGTCTCACCATCTGCCCATCTTACCATCTGCCCACCTGCCCGGGCCGAAAACCTCATTCTGGCCAAACGCCTGATTACCCCGGAAATTGCCTGGTTTGAGGTGCAAGCCACCGGCATCGCGCGGCACTGGAAGGCGGGGCAATTCGTAATTTTGCGTCCCCGCGCGGACAGCGAACGCATCCCGCTAACCCTTGTCGATGGCGACCCCGAAAAAGGCAGCATCACGCTGGTGGTTCAGGGAATCGGCAAGACGAGCCGCGTCATGGTGGCGATGGAGCCCGGCGAGGTTCTGGCCGACTTGCTCGGTCCATTGGGGCAGGCCGCGGCAATTGAAAATGTCGGACATGTGGTTTGCATTGCCGGAGGCGTGGGCGTGGCGGAATTGCTGCCCGTGGCGCGCGCTTTCCGCAAGGCCGGCAATCGCGTCACCGCTTTGTGCGGAGCGCGTTCGACAGCGCAGATTATTCTCGACGCGGAATTGCGCACGGCATGTGATGAAGTTCAGTGGGCCACGGACGATGGCTCGGCGGGAATGAAAGGCACGGTGGTGGACCTGATGAAGGCATGGAAGGCTGCACAGACCGAACCCGTGGGCGCCGCGCACGTGATCGGACCCATTCCCATGATGCGCTACGCCTCAGCGCTTACTCGTGAGTGGGGTGTGCCCACCATGGCCAGCCTGAATCCCATCATGGTGGACGGTACCGGCATGTGCGGCGGCTGCCGCGTCACGGTAGGTGACAAAGTAAAATTCGCCTGCGTTGACGGCCCGGAATTCGACGCGCACAAAGTGGACTTTGATGAATTAACCCGCCGCACTCGCGCCTACCTTGACCAGGAACGCCAGTCTCGCGAGGCGCATGCCTGCCAGATTGGGCTGGGACAGTAATCCGTCCGCAGATTTCACAGATTACACAGATACAATCTGCGAAATCTGCGTAATCTGTGGACAAAAACTTCTTTTTCGCCCCCTGACTTCATGGTATTAGAAATGTAGCGCGGACCTGTTCTGAAGGTCCGCACGACGCTCGCAGCGCATCTCCGCACCGCCAGCCATGCCTCCCTGAGAACTGGTTTGAATGCCAGCCGTCCGCATTTACAAAAGGGGACCACAGACGTTTTGCCTTTTCCACGCATCTCGACATATGATGTGCTAAGAATTGGGGTATAGGGCAAATAGCATCTCGCAACCAAAAGAGGGAAATATGAGCGTTCGCATCAGCGTCGATTTGCGGCTTGATCAATCCGCAGCCTTCGAGGCCTTGGTCGAGGAATTGACGACGGCGCTCTCGCGGCTGGGCATGGAGTTCCAGCCCGGCGCTGACGGCCGCGTGATGGAAGGTGGTTTCGAAGTGGGGCGGGTCGTCCGCTGGCAGCCGTCAGAGGCGATCATCCTTGAGTGGCATGCGGCGGATTGGGAGCCCGTGGATGTAACCTCATTGGAGCTGCATTTCGAACCTGTAGAGGATGGCACGCGGGTAGTCCTGGAGAACCGGGGGTGGGGGAATCCGTTGGGAGACGAACGGAATGAGCTGGCCGGCTGGTTCGCAAGCGAGGTTGCTGCCCCTCTATTGAGCGCGATGGGACCCCGCCGCCTGGGCGATTGGATTACTGATCGCAGGGCGCGGTGTCCGTCGGGGCCTCAGGGACGCGCAACCTATCGCGATCCCCTCTACCATCGCCCCAACTTCCAAGCCATTCTGGCGGTCCTGAAACTAAGACCTGACGACTACCTGCTGGAGGTCGGTTGTGGCGGCGGGGCATTCTTGCATGACGCTTTGGAAAGTGGCTGCAAAGCCGCGGCCATCGATCACAGTTCCGACATGGTGAAAGTGGCTCACGAGGTTAATCACGAGGCCATCCAACAAAACAGGCTGGAGATTTGCGAGGGTGACGCCGGTTCCCTACCCTACCTGGATGGGATTTTCACCTGCGCTGTGATGACCGGGGTTTTTGGTTTTATTTCGAATCCTCTGCAAGCGCTCTCCGAGATTCGACGCGTTCTCGCCCCCGGGGGCCGATTTGTACTCTTTACCGGCTCCAAGGAATTGCGCGGCACACCCGCCGCACCTGAGCCCATTGCATCGCGCCTATACTTTTATGAACCCGACGAACTGGAAGAGCTCGCGCGAAAAGCCGGATTTGGTAAGGTGCACTTGGAGTGGCCCGACTTTGAGCCTCTCGCGCGCGCCGCGGGAATTCCCGAGGAACATTTGGAGCTTTTCAAGGGCCGCGGCGGCGGTCATCTTCTGGTTGCAAGTCTGGTGTAAAATCCCTTGCACTTATGAAGAGACCCTACACCACGAAGCAAGGCCAGTATCTGGCGTTCATTTATTACTACGGCAAAATCCACGGGTGCGCGCCTGCGGAAGCCGATCTGCAGCGTCACTTCCGAGTCTCCCCACCCTCTGTTCACCAGATGATCTTGACGCTGGAAGCGCGCGGACTGATCGAACGGACACCATGGCAGGCCAGGTCCATTCGTCTTCTCATCCCTCGTGGCGAGCTGCCCGACTTGGAATAAACAAGCAGGCGCAGCGCCCTGACCTGTCGGGGCATTCTCCGGTGCCGGCAAGATGCCGGCGCTACGATTGACTCTATCCTTTTCCCGGACGTACCATCGTGGTGTGAGATTCCCTCGAAAGCTCCTCTGGTTGGGCCGGGCGCTCTTCCTTTGCGTGCTGTGTATGGGCGGGGTGGGGTTGTTGCGGGCGCAGGATCCCGAAGACTCGCTTGCCGATCAGATCACGGCGGAGCTTGAGGCTGGCCGTCTGGATGCGGCGCTCGACAAGGCTCATAGCGCCGTGGAGCAGTACCCGAAGGCTTCCCACCTGCAACAACTGTTGGGCGTCGTTCTGTTCAAAAAGGGATTGAACGAGGACGCTCGCACGGCGTTCCGGCATGCTCTCGAGCTTGACCCGAGTGTGCCGCAAAACTATTTTGACCTGGCGCTGGTGGATCTCGCCGAGAAGCGCTACCCTGACGCCGCCCAGAGGCTTGAAACATACCTGCGGCTCGATCCCATGAATGCCCAGGCGCACTTGCTGCTGGGCCGCGCCTACCACAACCAGAACCAGACTGCCCCCGCCATTGAGCAATTCAAGAAGGCTCTGGCCCTCAATTCCAACTTGCCGCTGGCGCATTATCATTTGGGATTCGCTTATCAGAGCACCGGCAATCTGCCCTCGGCTTTGGAACAGTACGAGTTGGAGATGCGGATCAACCCGGCGTTCCCCAATGCCCATTGGCTGGCGGGAAACATTGAGCTGGAGCAGGGGAAATTGCCACAGGCGGAGAAGCTGTTTCAAGAGGCGGTGGGCTTGAATCCGCGGGCCTATCAACCTCATTACGGATTGGCGCGGACTTATGCCGAACAAAAACAATTCCCCCAAGCGGAGGCGGAATTCACTGCCGCGCTGGCGGCTGCCCCCGACAACGTGGAGATTCATTACGCCCTCGCACACCTTTACCAGCAAATGGGAAATAAGGATGCGGCGGCGCATGAGTTTGCCGTGTGCGCCAAACTGCATTCGCGCCAGGAGGAACCGCTGTCCGGCATCGCCGGCGCGAGCTTGCAGCCGTGAGGGGGGGCGTGCACACATGCGTTCTATTTGCTCCCCATAAGATGAAGTGGTATGTTGAGATTACTATGAAGACCGCGAAACCCTCTTCGAAATTTCACGTTGTTGTGGATGCTGCCGATCGCTTATCAGTTGAGGAGCAAGAAACCCTGGTAGCGGTCCTAAACCGGCGTCTGGCAGACCGCCGGCGTGCCGAGCTTGCGGCCGACATCCGAGAAGCGCAAAGGGAGTTTGCGCGTGGCGCTCTCCGGCCCATTACGCCCACTGAGATCATGAATGAGATCCTCTCGTGACGCGACTCTTACTGCGTTCCACCGCTTTCGTTGGCAGAGCAAAGAAAGTTCTCAAGAAACATCCACAAGCTTCCCAAGACGTTCAGTCTGCCTTGGAATTGCTTGCCGCAGACTGCTTTCATCCCCGCCTGAAGACCCACAAACTAAAAGGCGAATTGGAAGGATCATGGGCGTGCAGCGCGGGCTATGACCTGAGGATCGTATTCAAGTTTGTTGAATACGAAGGAACTGAGGGCATTCTCCTCTTGACCCTTGGAACTCACGAGGAAGTGTACTGATTCTAAGCGCCCGATGCATCTTCGTGGCGTGGGACTAGCATGCCCATGACCCTGTGTAAGCGTCAGTTCTCATATCTTAAAATCCTCCTGCTCCTCGACGGCATTGGCTTGATTGCCGGCCTGGCCCTGGTGACTTTTGCCGGGCGTGCTGCACAATCCCCCGCGCTGGTGCGCACCCGCGAAGCGCAACGATCCGGACACAAGACCACTGGACCTGGCACGCAATCCGGAGGCGCGCAACGCGATCAATTCATCGAGGTGGCGGAGAAATCCGGAATTCGTTTCACCCTTACCAGCGGCGGACCGGAGAAGCAGTACATTGTGGAAGCCAAAGGCGGCGGTGGCATTGCCTGGATCGATTTTGACAACGATGGGTTCCCTGACCTCTTCCTGGTGAACGGTTCGACATTTAAACAGTCGAAGCAGGGCTCCAGTCCCCGTTCGCGCCTTTACCACAACAATGGCGACGGCACCTTTACCGACGTCAGTGCGCGCTCCGGCCTTGACCACGCGGGATGGGGAATGGGCGTTTGCGTGGGGGACTACGATAACGACGGCCTCGACGATCTTTACGTGACCTACTACGGCGGCAACGTTCTTTACCGCAACAACGGCAATGGAACATTCACCGAAGTCACCGAAAAGGCAGGGGTGCGGGGCGGTGGCTGGGGCATGGGCTGCGCCTTCGGTGACTACGATAATGACGGCCACCTGGATCTCTACGTCGCCGATTACCTCGACGTGGACATCCTCAAGCTGGGCGGAATGGGCAGCGCGCCCAACTGCACTTATCGTGGAATCGCGACCTTCTGCGGCCCGCGCGGCCTGCCCGGTGGGCGCGATTTTCTCTTTCACAACAATGGCGATGGCACGTTTTCCGACGTCACGGAGCGCGCGGGAATCGACAACAACAAGTATTACGGCCTGGGCGTGGTGTGGTGCGATTACGACCGCGACGGCCGGCCCGATATCTATGTGGCCAACGATTCCACTCCCAGCTCGCTTTACCACAACAATGGCGACGGCACCTTTACCGACGTCGGCGTTGAGGCGGGAGTGGCATACAGCAGCGAGGGGTTGGAGCAGGCGGGCATGGGCACGGACTTTGCCGATTACGACAACGACGGTTGGGGCGACCTGGTGAAGGGCAACTTTTCCGATGACACCAAGAATCTCTACCACAACAACCGCGACGGTACCTTTACCGACGTAACCTATCGCGCCGGCATCGGCGGCGTGGGGTGGCTCTTTACGACTTTCGGCGCCAAGTTCCTGGACTACGACAACGATGGCTGGAAAGACATCATGCTGGCGAACGGCCAAACGTTTCCCCAGATTGACCGCTACCAGACCGGAATCACTTACGCGGAACGCAGCCTGCTGTTCCACAATCGCGGCGACGGGAATTTTGATGAGGTCGGATTGCAGTCCGGCCCGGGGATGGGCTTGCGGAAGGTGAGCCGCGGACTGGCCACGGCGGATTACGACAACGACGGCGACCTGGAAATCATGGTCTCCAACATGAACAGCACACCCGAACTGCTGCGCCACCTGCGCAAGAATCCGAACCACTCGATTCTGGTAAAAACCGTCGGCGTCAAGAGCAACCGGGACGGCATCGGCACAGAAGTGAAGGTGATCGCCGGCAGCCTGACTCAATACGACACGGTGCGCAGTGGCGGCAGTTATCTTTCCTCCAGCGATTTGCGCCTGCACTTTGGCCTGGGAACCCACACCGCCATCGACCGCATTGAAATTCGGTGGCCGAGCGGGCAGACACAAAAGATTGAGAATCCGCCTGTCGATCACATCCTGGTGATCAAGGAAGGCGAGGGCTTGGTGGGCTCGAAGCCGTTTCGGAAGGCGAAGGCCGGCACACGGTAGGGTTTAGCACATGAAAGAGATCTCACCACAGAGAACACAGAGATCACAGAGGACGGAGGGTCATCTCTCTGTGGACTCTGTGCTCTCTGTGGTGAACCTTTTGCCCATCTCTGGTGCCGCTTCCAGGTTTTGTTTGCTATGCGCTGCTCTGCTCTTCCCCGGTCCGCTGCACGCCGACGAATTCAGCAAGACCTTCCATTATTCCGCACGCATGTTTTCCTTTGGCACACTGACCATTGACACGCGAATGGGCAACGTCCAGGTGGAAACCTGGGACCAGCCGCGCCTGGAAATCGACGCCGAGAAGGTGGTGGAGGCAAGGGATGAGAAGCACGCCCAGCCGCTCTACGACCAGTTGCAAGTGGAGTTGACGGGACAGGACAAGCGGGTTCTGGTGCGTACGATTTATCCCGCGCGAAGGCCGTGGCGGCCGTTCCGTGGCGAGTCGAAGCTCTCGGTGAATTTTCACGTCCACATGCCCTTTGACGCCAACTTGACGATGAAGTGCGTTGACGGCGATGTGCGCGTCAGCGGCCTCCTGGGCAAACAGGAGATCAATGTCAACTACGGCGACGTGGAAATCAATGTTCCTTCCATCTACCGTTTGCGGTCATTGAACGCGCACTCCGTGTTGGGTTACGTGCAGAGCGATTTGCACGGTGAGGACAGCGCGGGGTGGGGCCGCAGGATCATGTTCTGGAATTCGAGCGGCGACCAGGACATCAAAATTCGCGTCCGCATGGGCGGCGTCTATGTTTACAGCAGCGTGGAGTAAAGAGGCGGGATACGGTAAACGGTAGACGGCGTACAGGGCTCCATGTCTACCGTCTACCGTTTCCAGTCTACTGTCTACCGTATGCCGTCTACAATTTTCCGCTGCTACCCGGAACTCCAACCGCCCGTCTAACGTATCAAGTCATGAGAGGTTTTTCAGCAGGAGGAAAACATGAAAGGTTATCGACTTCTGGGAGTCATGGTAGCAGCCTTATCGCTGCTGGCGATGGCGTTGCCGGCCGCGGCGGAGTCTCGCATCGAGAAGAATCTGGAACTCCAGCCCAAGGGCCAGTTCGTTCTGGAATCGGAAGCGGGCAGCGTTACAGTCACGGGCGCCTCGCGGTCGGGCGCGCACATCGTGATTACTTCCGAGCGGGATGATTTGAACAGCGAGCTTGAGTTCACCTTTACAAGTACCGCCGGAGTAGCAAGCGTAACAGCTCGGCGCAAGAACGAGTCCTTCTGGGGGCACAGCATCTCCGTACACTTTGAAGTCGAGGTACCCACGGAGACGCGCACCGAAATTCGTACCGGCGGCGGGAGCATTACTCTTTCCGGCCTGCGCGGCGGCGCCGATGTAAAAACGTCAGGCGGACCCATTGAAGTTTCGGGGTTGAGCGGAAACCTGGAAGCACACACGTCGGGAGGGCCAATTCGCCTCCGAGAGGTTACGGGCGATGCGCACGTGGCAACCTCCGGCGGACCGATTGATGCGGAATCGATTGACGGAAACCTCCAAGCCCACACCAGCGGCGGAGGAATTCGTATCAATCGTGTTTCCGGCTATGTGGAGGCCAAGACTTCCGGCGGACCCATCCGGGCCACTTACAGCCCCGGCAACCGTCATGGCGGAGTGCTGGAAAGTTCCGGCGGTTCCATCGAACTGGCAATTGACCCCTCCGCCAATTTGAATCTCGATGCTTCAACCTCTGGCGGTTCCGTTTCCACCGATTTGCCCGTGCGCGTGGTCGGAACCGTCAGCCACTCCAGCATGCATGGAACGATCGGCTCCGGGGGAGAAGAATTGCGGCTGCATACCAGCGGGGGGTCAATTCATATCCGGGCACTGTAAGGGG
>JARLGN010000422.1 GCA_031292775.1 Acidobacteriota bacterium
CGTACTCCGCGGCAAGCTTGCGCAGCATCATGTGCGATCCGTCGTGCATGGTAATACTGGTGGTTGTTCCCGGGTCGTAGTCCACGGAAATATCTTCGAAAAAGGGAATAAAGCTCACGTCCGCCACCGGTTCATCGTGGTCCTTCACATAGCTATAGGACTTGGTGGAACCTTCGTGGTCGTTGAAGGTGACGCAGGGGGAAATGACGTCGAGCATGGACGTCCCGTGGTGAGCAATCGCCCCTTTGATGAGTGCCAGCAATTGCCGCTTGTCGCCGGAAAACGAACGGGCCACATACGTGGCGCCAAGCTGAATGGCCAGCGCGCAGGTATCGATGGGCGGCAGATCGTTGACGACTCCGGTCTTGAGCTTGGAGCCCACGTCGGCGGTGGCGGAGAATTGGCCCTTGGTCAGTCCGTAGCAGCCGTTGTCCTCAATGATGTAAATCAGGGGGAGGTTGCGCCGCATCAGGTGCACGAACTGCCCGACGCCAATGGAGGCGGTGTCGCCATCGCCACTTACTCCCAGGGCGACCAGATGACGGTTGGCCAGTAAGGCGCCGGTGGCCACCGACGGCATGCGTCCATGGACGGCATTCACGCCGTAGGCGCTGTTCAGGAAGTAGGCAGGACTCTTGGACGAGCAGCCAATGCCGGAAAGCTTGGCGACGCGGTGGGGCTCAACGCCCATTTCAAAGCAGGCCTCAATGATGCGCTCGGAAATGGCGTTGTGCCCGCAACCCGCGCACAGTGTGCTCTTATTGCCCTTGTAGTGGGCCATCTCCAGGCCCACGCGATTGGTCTTTGCTGATGGTGCAGAGGGAACCGTGGTGGTTGCCATGTTAGTTTTGGGCCTCCTGGGAAACGATCTCGTCGGTCACGGAACGGGCGTCAAGCGAGGAGCCGTCGTAATGGCGAATGCTGCGGAGTTTGGCGATCTGGTCCGCGCTCGACTCCAGCCGGAACAAGCCCAGCATCTGGGCGTCACGGTTTTGATCCACGACGTATACGCGCTGGTAGCGGTTAATGAAGTCATGAACTTCAGGGGAAAAGGGGAAAGCCCGCAAGCGGCAGTAGCCGGCATCGATGCCGTGCTCGCGCCGTAGTTGGTCAAGGCTTTCCTCAATGGCCCAGTGACTGGTGCCGTAGGCGATGATGCCCACTTCGGGTTTTTCCGAATCCACAATAATGGGGCCGGGCATCTTGTGGCGGGCGGTTTCAAATTTATGGGCCAGACGGTCCACATTGTTCACGTAAACGTCGGCCCGTTCGCTGTAGATGGCTTTTTCATTGTGGCCACTGCCCCGTGCAAACCAGCCAGCCAGGCGGTCAGGGGTTCCGGGCAATGTCCGGTAGCCAATGCCATCGCCATCCACGTCTTTATAGCGTTCAAAACCTCCCATGCGGCGAATGTCGTTGACGCTCAGCACTTTTCCACGCGACATGGGCTTATCGGGGTAGGAGAACGGCTCGGACATCCAAGTATTCATGCCCAGATCGAGGTCGCTCATAACGAACACCGGCGTCTGCAAGTCTTCGGCAAGATCAAACGCCTCGATGGCCATGGTGAAACATTCACTCACCGAGCAGGGCAGGAACATGGGATGCTTCGTGTCGCCATGGGAAAGAAGTGCGGTGGAGATGATGTCGCCCTGCGCGGTGCGCGTGGGGAGGCCCGTGGAGGGCCCCACGCGTTGGATATCGAAGATCACCGTGGGGATTTCCACGTAATATCCGAAGCCGGCGAATTCCGCCATCAGGGAAATGCCCGGTCCGGACGTTGCGGTCATCGAACGCGCCCCTGCCCAGCCGGCGCCTAAAGCCATGCCCAGCGCCGCGAGTTCGTCCTCTGCCTGCACGATGGCGAATGTGGCCTTGCCGGTTTCCTTGTCGATGCGATAGCGCTTCATGTAATCGGTAAGCGTCTCGCAGACACTGGAAGAGGGAGTGATGGGGTACCACGTCACCACGGTGACACCGGCAAACATGGAACCCAGTGCGGTGGCGGTGTTGCCTTCAATCAGAATCTTCCCCTGCGTGGCGTTCATGCGCTGAAGAGTGTGGATATCCGATTTCACCAGGTTCTTCTCGGCGAATTCAAACCCGGCCCGGGCAGCATTCCAGTTCAATTCCGCGGCCTTGGCTTTCTTGCGGAATTGCTTTTGCAGCGCTTTTTGGATCTCTTCCATCTCAATGCCCAGCAATTTCGCCAGGACGCCATCGTAAATCATGTTGCGCACGAGCTTACGCAAACGCGCATCAGGGCATACGGGGGCAACCAACTGATCGAAGGGCACGGGATAAAAAATTACGTCATTGCGCAGACGCTTCAAATTCAGCCGTTCGTCATAAACGCAGGCCGCGCCCGGCTTGAGGCTCAACACATCTTCTTCCGCGGTCTCGGGATTCATCGCCACCATGTATTCGCTATCCCGGCGGCGGGCGATGTAACCATGCTTGGAGGCCCGGATCGTAAACCAGGTGGGAAGGCCGGCGATGTTGGAGGGAAACAGGTTTTTACCGGATACCGGAATGCCCATTTGAAAAATCGCGCGGAGCAAAACGAGATTGGCGGTTTGACTGCCCGAACCGTTTACCGTTGCTACTTGAATGCTGAGGTCGTTGATGATTTGTGCATGCCCTGCAGGCGCGACATCTTCTTTCGGCTCAACGTGAGTGGTTGCCATCAGATTCCCCTTTGGTTCCCCTTCAGGATTGGTCGTCGTTTGGGACGGATTCCCTGCCGCACGCATACGGGGCAAGCAACAAGGCCTGAGCCGCGAGGTGCCCCCAATGCGGCGCTCTTGCTGTGGAGGTCGACAGCATAAAGAAAAGCCATCCCGCCCGGTGTCAATTGCCAGACTAAATCAGAATCTACGAATCCACGGATGGACGGCCCACTCCCACAACCGCAATATTATACCAAACCTTGCGGCATTAATGCCCGATAAGATGCGAACACATTGTAGATATATTCATCAATAGTGCCGACCGGCAAAGATGGAATGAGATGGTCACACATACAGGGTTCCTACATCGGATGCAACGTGGATGGGGAACCTGTATTGTCTATTCAAGGTTATCGCTGGATTGCCTGTCCGTTAATTCCATGAAACGTGAAGATAAATTCAAGGGCACCGGGAACCTGATTCCGTGGATCACTTGATCGGGAATTGCCCGGTTGATTTTGCGGGAACGGCCTCGTCCATCGTGGCTGTCTCAGTGATGAGCCGCGTGCGCGCGGAGTCTTCCGTAGAGCGCACCATCTGTTTCCCGCGCAAGGCCATTTGTTCCATCGAGTCGGTGCGCAGGCCGACCAGGGAAGCTGCGGATTCTTCGTATGCTCGCAAGAGACCCTGATGCATGCGCGCCTCGGCGTCCTGAACGAGAGCCTCCACCTGCTGGCGGAATTCTTCCAGGCTATTTCGGGTAATTTCCTCAGCCTGCCCTCGCAGGATATCGAGAACCGATTCCACCAACTGGGTGGAGCGGCGCTCAAGGTCCGCAAGACGCTGCTCAATGGCCGGACCGGCAACCGGTGCCGGCCGACTGGGTGCCGGCGCTACAACAGGAGGCGCAACTGGCGCAACCGCTGGCGGAGCCACTGGTGGGCGTGGGGCAGCCGCGGGCCTGGGTTCAACGGGCAAAGCGGGGGCCGCTGGCCGTGCCGCGCTCAGCCTTGGAACCAACCGCCCCTGCGCCATGTTCCTGGCGACCACTTCCCAATCTGCGGGTGGGTTGGGTACTCCCCAGAGGTTTTGAGGCTTTATAAGCTGCACGGCAATCTCGTGGCCGACCACTCCCGCAGGTGCATCCCAAACTTTAATGCAGACACCTTTTCCCGACGCCCCGGATGTGGGGCACTCCAGTGATACGAGCATGCCCACCAGAATCCGATAGGAGGTCCGGACCTTGCAGCCGTGCAGGTTCACAATTGCTGTTTGGGTATACTCTCGAAAAGGGGTTCCCGACGCGTCCTTGCCGGAAAGAAGCACTGTCGTAACGTACTCAATCCGGGTGCTTCGCCTTCGGCTGGCAGGAGAGTTCTGTTGATTCGCAGTTTGTGAGAACGGGTGGTTACCCATATACGACCGTTCTTCCCTCAGGCGGCCGCGACATCCCGTCCCAGACGAACCCGGGGAACTTTCTATTTGGAAACCTCACCTTTACGGCGATCCTAAGTGGCGGCGAATTTCCAAGCCTGCCATCTTCCGTGTATTCTACTAATTGTTTGCTATTCAAGCAATTAATCCCTAAAGCCATGGTCCGTGACACAAAAGTGAACGGCTTTGGCCAATCCTGGTGACGGGCGGGCGAATCCCAGTCGCGAATGGAGGGTTGTACTCAAAAGCGGAAGATGGATACCCTGAAAGGACGGGCCGACGGTTCGACTCAGAACGTTGATTGCTTCGCCGGATTTCGTCGGCCTAGCGACACTTTCGGCTGCGGCAAAAGCCCCTCTGTTGCCTTATTTTTCTCCGCCATACCCTTGAATGTAAGCTAATCGTTTTATTTTCATGGGCTTTAAACAAAACGGGCAAGCTTCGAAATATTCACTTGTGGCCATTCGTATGCTATATGACGTGCGGTATAAGCTGGTGGAGTGGCTCGCCTGACGCTTCGTGGGTCTACTCGGGCTATTGTGGCTTCGGGAGGTTTCCGGTGAAGGTCAAAACATTGATCTGTAACTGTAAAGGCCTTGATCCCTTTCGTTACGCCGATATGAACTCATTGGCGTTCGATATTGAATCGGAGCTTGACGTCTCTTACGCCACGGTCCATCCGCAACTCTGTGCTGAGAGTGGAAACAAGGTTCTCGAGGACGTGCTTCGCGCTGCCGAGGACGATCCCGATACGTATGTCATGACATGCGCCTGCGCGGAAGAAACGCAAATGAAGCTTTTCAAGAAGACCTTGCGTAGCACGGATTTTGACAGCACGCACTTCGTACCTCTGGATATACGGAATGCGACCAATGACGGTATCCTGGACCGAATCCGCGAGCGGCTTATGGAGCTAACCGATCCCAACAAGCCGCGCCATTGAGGCCCGACGGGGAATAACCGGTCCGGTTATTCATGTGATGGATAAAGGATTGAGAAATGGTCTTGCTGAGCCATCTTCGCGAGATGTTCCCATGGTTTCCGAAAATTGACGTTGATGCGTGCCGCGCGGACCTGCAATGCCTTAATTTCTGTCCATACGATGTCTTTGAGTGGGACCCCAAATCCGGCCGGCCGATTGTGGCCCATCCTCTGAGCTGCCTTCCCGGGTGTGACACCTGCCTTCAAGGCTGCGACACCGGGGCTATCTCCCTGCCCACCAAACGCGAGTTTCAGGCCACACTGAAAAAGCTGCGCGGGGCGGAAAACAAGCCTCACCCTTCACCTCACCTGTAAGAAGAAGCGCATCGCCTGCAAATTCATGTCCAGTAGGCGCACACCGCGTGGGCATCCGCGCCAGGATAAGTGTCGTTTGCGGGAATGTGCCAGCCCGTCAACCGACGGGCGGAAGACCGTAGCCCATGGCGTAGGAAGGTGTGAAAAAATAAACAAACTCACGCAAAGGCGCGAAGGCGCAAAGATGTGCATCCATAACCGCCTTGTTATCTTTGCGGGCTTGGCGTCATTGCGCCTCTGCGTGAAATGTTTTTGCCTTTTTTCAATTCTTTTACAGCTTCGTAAGCCGTGGGAAAATCGGCCCCCACCCCGCCCGAGCCCCGCAAGGGGCGAAAGAAATCGCGATCAGAAACAGCCGCGGAGTCGTCTTCTTCAAAGGTTGACGCCATGGTGTGGAAATGTAAGATCGCTGTAACGATGACATCTTTCGCCCCGCTGGGGCTGGGGGAATTCATGGGCGACCTCCATACCCATAGCTTACGCTATGGGCTACGGTCTTCCGCCCGCTACGCGGGCTGGCTGCCGACGGGGCATAACCTGGCGCCGATGCCCCCGAGGGGCGCCTCTACGATACGCGGCTATGACCTGTGGTTCGACTTCGGACTTTAATATCAATCCTCAAAAATACCGACTATCGTCACGGTTTTCCCGGCGTCAAATGCACGCCGAGCTGCCACATCAGGAACTCCTCGGAATCCACGAGCTGGTCAATCCGCTTGGAAATAGGCAGCCCCGCCGAATGTCCGGCCTGGATATCGTAGCGGAGCAGAACCGGCCGGTCTGATGCCGTAGCGGCCTGAAGTTGCGCCGTCATTTTGCGCGCGTGCAAGGGGTCAACGCGAGTGTCGCCGTCGCCGGTCATCAAGAGCACGGCGGGATAATTTACGCCCCGCTTCACGTTCTGATACGGCGAGTAGGCGGCAAGATACTTGAACTGGGCGGGGTTTTCGGCGGTGCCGTACTCGGAAACCCAATACTGAGCCTCCATGAATTTCTCATAGCGCAGCATGTCAAGAAGCGGATGCGAGCAGACCACGGCGCGGAAGAGGTCCGGGCGTTGGGTAAGGGCCGCGCCCACCAGCAATCCGCCGTTACTGCTTCCCATGATGGCCAGTTGGGAGGGGTTGGTGTAATGATTCGCGATCAGCCACTCGGCGGCGCCGAGAAAATCATCGAACACATTCTGCTTTTTCTCCATCATGCCGGCCTGATGCCACGCCTCACCGAATTCTCCCCCGCCGCGCAGATTGGCCTCAACGAAGACCCCTCCGTTTTCCACCCACAATGCCGCGGTGGGTGAGTAATAGGGTGAATCGATATAGTTGAACCCGCCATATCCGGTCATGAGCGTGGGCCGCGCGCCATCAAGCTTCATCCCCTTTTGGCCCAGCAGGAACATGGGCACACGCGTTCCATCCTTCGACGTGAACCACACCTGCTTTACTTCGAGCTTTTCCATATCGATCGGCACTTTCACCTGTGCCCACATCTCCTGTTTGCCCTCCGTCACTTCGTAACGCTGGACCAAAAAGGGAACATGGAAGGACGTATAACCGTAAAAAGCTTGATCCCCCGCCCAGCGGCTATTAAATCCTGCTACGGAACCGATGGCGGGAAGAGGCACGTCGCGAAGGTGCTTCCCCTCTGCATTGAAAACCCGAATGCGCGAGCTGGCGTTTTCATTGTAGATAACCACCAACTCCCCATGGGCCAGCGCCAGTGAGTCAATCACCGCGGGGCTTTCGGGAATCAGATCCTTCCAATTTTCGCGCGCGGGGTTTTGCAGGTTTATTGCCAGTATCCGGTTCTTGGGAGCCTTCCAGTTGGTCTGCACGTACAGCGTGTCGCCGCCCACCTGGCCGAAGAACCGCGCAGGAACGTCATTCACAATCGGCTTGATGGGACCATGGGCCTGAAGGTCCTGGGCATAAATCTCAGTCTTGTCCGCGGCTGACCCGTGCAGGACATGGATGACCAGGTAGCGCCCGCCCTCGGAGAGGTCGGCGATGATGATCTTGTCGGCGCCATAGCCCTCACCGAAAACAAGCTGGTCATGGGCCGGGTCGGTGCCAAAGGCGTGGTAGAAAATACGCGGAGCATTTCCGCCGCGCGAGTAATACAGCCCGCTTTTGTCGGGCTTGATGGCGATATCGAAATAATTCGCCTTGGGAAGCACATCGGGCAGTGGGGTGCGCTTATCGACGTCCAGCAGATGCACGGTGGTTTCATCTTCGCCGCCATGCCGCAGGCCATAGGCAAGCAAAGTACCATCGTCGGAAACCCCGTCGAAGAGGACGGAGACCGTATGGTCCGCGCTCATGGGGTTGGGGTCAATCAGAACTTCATCCGCGCCGCCGCTGTTCCTGACGAAGAGAACGCCCTGGTCCTGGTCCGCCCGTCTCTTGATAAAGAAGAGCCGGCCGTTGCGTTCGGTGGGCACGTCAATGGTATCAATCTTCATCAGCGCTGTGGCGCGTTGTTTCAGTTGTTCCCTCTGCGGCCACGCATCCAGAAGCGCTTGCGTGTGCTTGTTCTGCGCATCAATCCAGGCGCGGGTCGCCGGGCTGTGCTGATCCTCCAGCCAGCGGTAGGGGTCAATGACTTCAACCCCGTTATAGTTGTCCTTCACCGGCTCCGTCCTGGTCATAGGTGCACGCAGCTCCTGAGATGATTGGGCACGAAGGCCGCACGCCCAGATTCCCACGGCCGCCAGCGTTAAGGCAACGGCTTGACTCCCAACGCCGGTCCCTTGGATTCGAAAAGAGACCTGTCGCATATTTCGCGCGCCTCCTTGGGAAAGTTATTTTGGGTGAACCTGAGTACGGGCTTCCGCCAGTAAATAATATACACCGAAATCGGTAGGCGGTAAGCAGATGGCGGAAAGCGGGTGGCGGGGCGGGGCCGCAACCAAAGTGATCGCCGCAGGCGTCTTGGAGTGCGGCCGCGAAGCTGCCGCCTTTCCATGGATCTGATCTAGTTTCACGATATGAAGGCCGTCGGTGGAGTTGCTGCGTTCCGTCGTGGTGGGTGGTGCCGTAATGCGCTTCGGTGGCGCGCGCCACCCAATTACAACGCGGTAGCTGCTGCTGCCGCACTCCAAGGCGGGCTGCGCCCGCAGGATGTCATGCACGATTGGCCTCACAGTCCGATTCACCGCCTCACTGAAGCGGGCGCGTATATGGTGACGTGCGGCACATACCTTAAGCGCCATCATTTCCGTGGTACAGACCGATTGCAATTTCTCTGCGAAGCCCTGCTGGGATTGGCGCCAGAATATGGGTGGAATCTACAGGCCTGGGCGGTTTTTTCCAATCACTATCATTTTATTGCGCTCTCCCCGCCTAACGCAGAAAACTTGGGGGCCTTTCTC
>JARLGN010000423.1 GCA_031292775.1 Acidobacteriota bacterium
AGAGCGCCTGCGACTTTATCCGTCAATTCGTGGAATTTACGCTCAAAATTTTCGCGATACTTGCTCGGCTGTCCACCCAAAAGGAGGACCGGCTGCCCCTTGCGGTCGACTGCCGCTACGCCCCAGACGCGGATGTGTGAGAGGTACAACGCCATCATCAACCCAAGGGTTAGAAGCAGGCATCCTGCCCAGATCAGCCACTGCCCGGGTTCGCGGGCGACCTGCAACCCGGTCATGGCCTCCATCTCCACGCTCACAAACCGGAAGTTGATGCCGGTGTCGTTCGGCGGACTCAATTCCGGTGACTTGGCCAGAATCCAGGCATGGGTATCAGCGCTGCCGGGCCGCGAAACCTGCAGTTGAATGGCAGGATTCCGAGGTGCGTCCGACCGCGAGGTGATCTGATTCCCATCCAGAACGTAATCGGGAATGAAATCGGCCAACTCAACCGTGGCGCCCTGCTCGTTCAACGGGGTCGAGGTTCCTGGAGCCAGGGTGAGCACTTGGTGCTCTTTCACACCATTGTCCAACCAATTCGCTTCCATCACCAGTTTGCGCGGTGTTCCCGTGGGACTATAGGTTGCCTGGAAGAACCGCACTCCCTTGTAGGTGAGAGGGTCGTTCACATAAATCTTCTTGTGCTCCACCTCGCGGCCGTTTTCCAAGACCGTAAGCTGGCTCCAGTATTGACGAGGGGAGCCGTCAGGGTAGGGGTCCATACCTGCCGCATCGCAACGTAGGCTGAAATCGAGGTGGCGGCTGGCTCCCGGCATGGCCAGCGGTTCGACGACGTCGGTGCTCGTCCCCGGCCGAAGGCTGACATATCCCCTATAGCCACGGGTTCCATCCAGGATCGCTCCGGCAAAGATAATCAAAAGGCTCGCATGGACCACGTAAGGAGCAAGGCGTACCACCCGATGCTTTTCCACGTAAAGCGTGCCTTTGGCAAGCACCGCCGGCCGCGGTGGGTAGCCCAGGTTTTTGAGGGTCAGGGCAGTCAGGGCCATTCCTTCTTCAGCGGTGTGCGAACCCAGGGGAATCTCGCGCTGGAAAGGGAGGGCCCGAATGAAGGCGGCATCCGCCAGGAAATGTGGCCGCACGAACAGTCGCCACACCTGGGGGAAGCGCTCAATCGACGCCAAGGTAATATTGGCTCCCAAAAGACCTAATAGAAGGATGAACCACCACGTGTGGAAGACATCAAACAGCCCTACCGCATCCAAGAGACGGACGATCTGGGGGGCGTAGACCTGCTCGATTTGCCCCTCCTGCGCCATCGGCCTTTGGAGAATTAAGGTGCCTGCAATCATCGCCATACCTAACAAGCCGAGTAACAGCAGCCCGCATTTCAGCGAGCTGAAAAATTGCAGGAATTTGTCGAAACTTGATTGGCGACTTGCCATTAAGCGCTCCTGTTTGTAAGCATCCCCAAGTCGTGCTGCCCTTAAGAACCCACTATTTGGCATCTCGGATGCCAGCCCGGAGAAAATGTCCCTCGTCCATAATCTCTTGATAATGGGCGGGAAATTGTCCGGGCCTTCCTTCCTCCATGGCCTACCGACGGCGTTTAGATCGAAATTAGGGGCAAAAGCCACATGGAATTGGGTGGGGATACTCAATTTGTCCGCTTTTGCTTCAAGGGGTGCAATTTGCCCTCTTACTTTGAACAAGAATAAGGTGGACGAAAAGGAACTAAAAATGCTGACAAAAGGGCAGATGTGAGAGCCCATCTCATATCGCAAGGAGATGAAGATGAAACCTTTTACTACTGTTCGTGGTCCAGTTGACGTAAAGGAGTTCGTTGCTGGCCCAAGGCCGGTGACTCCCTTCAAGGAGGTTACTCCCATGGAAATGCAACCCACCTTCACGTTGACTTTCTCGATTGGAACCACAATGCGGGAAATTCACGATACGGTAATCCGTACAGTTTTGCAGTACACGCGTAGCAATCGTCTGCGCGCTGCGCAACTGCTGCAAATCAATCCGCGGACCATCCGTCGTCGCTTAGGCAAGAAGGACGGGGCCGGCGCCACCACAAGAGCGGCCTAATATTTTTTTATACTGGTAAGTACGGCTCATGCCTCGGTTACCGAGGAGGGCCCCCCCTCGCAAATCACCTTATCGTCCCGCACCCGACCTAATGCCTAAAGGGTGCGGTTCCTGTCGGTGACAGATTGTCCAACCCTTAACATCACGGTATCCCTGTACCATGTCTTCTCAAAATTGGTGCCTTACGTGCTTCATGGCTAGGGCAGGTGTGGATATGAATCAAACCACGCTGCACGGGTGTTTTTCATGTGGGACGCAGTCGAACAATCCGGGCGGGAAGCAAGTCTTGGGGCGGGGGAACCCGCTGTTGAGAAAATCAGCGGCCGCATTCTGATCATCGATGACGACCCTCACTTCCTGCGCGTTCTTCAGCGGATCTTGTCCGGCGAGCAATTCTCGGTTACGGCGACATCAAACCCATGCGAAGCTATTGGGCTTCTGCGTCCCGGCAATTTTGATTTGATCATATGCGATTTAAGGATGCCTGACTGCGATGGTCTAAACCTGCTTCAGACCATTCGTGGCTCAGGGAACTCTATTCCTGTCATTATTCTTACCGCGTATGGTGAGGTGGATACCTATTTGGAAGCTATGAATGCAGGGGCCACGGAGTATCTTAATAAACCCATTAAGTCCGAAGAACTTGTTCCGGTTGTCCGCAAATGCCTTCGCAAAGGCAGCCACAGGCGCAATTCGAAGCAACCCAAGAATGTCTGAAGGTCCTTCCCTCCCTTTTAGGTCTTTTCCAATTAAACCGTGGTTCCACCCACACTCGCTGTGTGAAGACGCACGAAACTGAGCGTATTCATGGGAGTGGCCGCGAACTGGGATTTGCAGGCAAACAGCCCGAGGCTGTTTCCCTGCCATCCGTCAGGTTTTCAGTTCGACGATGGTGGCTCCTCCGCCGCCTTCTTGCGGTGGAGCTGAGTAGAATTTCTCAACCTGGGGATGGTTCTTAAACATCTCGTGCAGGGTCCTGCGTAGAATTCCCTTGCCGTGGCCGTGAATGATACGCACCCGCGAGCGTCCACCTAGAAACGCCTGGTCGAGGAATTTGTCCACGCGCTCCCCGGCCTCTTCCGCCGTATTTCCGATGACGTTGAACTCCTCCGGAACTTCTTCTTCCTGATGCGATTTGGCTACCTTCGCCTCGCGAACGGTTGTTCCACCCGGCATCAGGTACCTGACCTCTTCCTTGTTGACGCGCATCTTCAGGTGCCCTACGGCCACTTCCAGTTGATCGTCCTCAAGCAGGGCGGTGACCGTTCCGGGTGTTGAAACATTTTGCACCTGCACTCGGTCGCCGACTGCCAATACCCGGATCACCGTGGGTTCCTGCGGTGTCGGCGCGTCCTCACCCAGCGCTTCCAGAACCTGGGTGTTCCATTCCTCCCGCGCCTCCCGCACCAGGACGGTGGCTTTCCGTTCGCCGCGCGAGACCGCCTTCGCGGGCACGGCTTGCTTGCGCAACTCTTCCAGGGATTGTTCCCATGTCTTGGCATACTGCCGCAAGGTGTCGTCGAGGCGGGAATCAAGCTCGCGCAATTTGACGCGGCGTTCCTGCTGGAATTGGTGCTCCAGTTGTTCGCGGTGCTTGTGCAATTCCTGCTTCTGGACTTCCACCTCCTCCAGCTTGCGTTCCATCTCGGCGCGTTGCTGGTGCAGACCGGCCACCAATGCCGCGGCCTCGGCGTCGGCGGGATGGAGCAATGACCGCGCCTTCGCCACGATGCTGGGTTCCAGGCCCAGGCGGGCGGCCGTGTCCAGCGCGCTCGACTTCCCGGGCAAGCCGACGAGCAGGCGATAGGTGGGTTGCAGGGTCGCTTCGTCGAATTCCATGGCGGCATTAACAGCTTCCATGGTTTCCGCGGCATAAGCCTTCAGGCGCGAGTGATGGGTGGTCACCATGGTCATGGCGCCGCGCAGGCGGAAGTGTTCCAGAATGGCCACGGCCAGAGCCGCGCCTTCATTGGGCTCGGTGCTGGCGCCAATCTCATCCAGCAGCACCAGATCGTTTGGCCCCACCACTTCCGCCATGGATTCGATGTTGGTTACGTGGGCGGAAAAGGTGCTGAGGTTCGCTTCAATGGATTGCTGGTCGCCGATGTCCGCCAGCACGCGCCCGAACAGCGGCAGCTTGACTTCACTCGCGGGCACGGGAATTCCCGCCTGCGCCATCAGCACCACGATGCCGATGGCTTTCAGCGCCACGGTCTTGCCACCGGTATTGGGTCCGCTGATGATCATCATGGTCTTGGGCGGTTCCAGGTCCATGCTCAGCGGCATGGGCCGGCGATTCAGGGCGCGCAGCGATTTCTGCAAAGTGGGATGCCGAACATCAAGAAGCTGAAGGCCGCGTTCTTTCGATCGGAACTCCGGGATGCAACAGTCATACTGCCGGCTGAATTCACCTTTGGCGAAGGCCCAGTCGAATTCCGCCAGGATGTCCGCGGTGCGCTCCAGGTCATCGCGGCGCTCCTGCAGCTTGCGGGTAAACTCGCCCAGGATGCGTTGAACCTCTTCGAACTCACGGTCCTGCAACTCGACCAGGTCATTGTTCAGCGACAGCGTTTCCAGCGGCTCGATGTAAACCGTGGCGCCGGAGGAGCTGGCTCCATGCACGACGCCCTGCACGCGCTGTTTCACCTCGGCGCGGACGGGGATGACGAAGCGATCATTGCGGATAGTCACCACGGCGTCCTGCAGCACGTCGGAAAACCGCCGCAGCATCCGTTCCAGGCTCGACTGGATTTCCAGCTTGGCCCGCTCGATGGCTTTCCGCACGCGCGCCAGTTCCGTGCTGGCGGAAGAGTCCACCGTGCCGTCGGGATTGATCTTGCCGCCCAACTCGGTAATCAGGCTGCGGAAATCCGGAATCCCTCGCGCCAGTTCCGCGAGGCGGGGCGAAGGCTCCTTCGCGAACGTGCGGAACATGTCCAATCCGGCCCGCGCCAGTTCGACCAGCGCCAGGATTTCCACCGCCGCGAGCGACAGTCCCTCCACGCGCAATTTTTCGAGCAACGGGCTGGGTTCGCATAATGCCGCCAGGCCGGGCCGTGAGCTCTCGCGCAGGTAGTCGCGCGTCTCGCGCGCCAATTCCAAATCGCGTCGAATCTTTTCCAGGTTGGCGTGCGGTTCAACCTGATCCAGCAGCGGCTCGCTGATGGGTCCGGAAAGATAACCGTGCAGCAGCTCGAGGACAGCAGGGAACCCCAACACCTCGCGGGAGAAGGGATCAATCGTTCTGTGCGTCAATTCTGATTCGTCCATAAGTGTGCAATTGTAGCAGAGACGGTAGGCGGTAGGTTGTAGGTGGCAGGGGGGCAGGATTTGGGGGTGGGATTCAGGGCTTGGGCTTTTGCCTTTAGGGTTATGACCACCGGGTGGTGACTGGAGAGCCCGCGCTGTGGGCGGCATCCTGTGGCCCACGGCGAAATCTGTGGGGAAAGAGGGAACTGGAAATACTTCTCAAGCCGCGGTGGGGGCGGCATCATCATGATGGACCACGCGGAATTCTGATGTTGCCACCACGTGGCTCAAGGCTTGTTTCCGCTGTTTGATCCTGGCTCTAATTCGATGGGCAACACATAGGCGCGCGAGAGGTCGTGGTCATCCACTGGCGGCCCTTCCGGAACGCGGTCGTAGAGCAGGATTAGCCGATTGGGCGCAACCTCCACCAGCCCTGTGTAGGATGAGGTTTGCCACCGCGCAGTCTCCGAAAGATAAGGGGAAGGATTAATCTCAAAGGAATTGATCCGTTGGCGGGGATCCGTTACGCAGCGGTTGTGGTGCGCGACGATGTCAATTTGCTTCCAGTTGGTCCCCCGCGGGTCGGTGGAAAGCCACAAGCTGATGCCGGGCCGGCCCGTTGAAAGCGCGATGGTTCCGTTGGCAGTGCGCACCAGTTGGGGATCGACGCTCCAGGCGGGAAGAACATCCGGCTTGCTCCAGGTGCGCCCTCCGTCGTGGCTATAGGCCCGGCGCAGGTTCCATTTCCTGCCGCTGCCCACGCGGAAAACCGCCATCAGGTCGCCATCCGCAAGCTGAATCATCGACATTTCGTTGGCGCCCTCATATGACCTTTGCGAAACCAGCGCAGGGTCAGGGCCGGCCACTGTGGAAAGGTACCGCCAGGTGTATCCTCCATCGGTGGACGTGAGGATGACCGCGCTCGTTGTCTTCTCTCCCTTCTTCTGGAAATACCCCGTGGCCAGGAGTTTGCCGTTAATGCTGAGTGCGTTGCCGGTCAGGATGACTCCCGCGTGCCAGTTGTCCCTTGGTTGCGGGCTGGAATAGACTTCGGCCGGCCAGGGCCAATCCACCACGCGGACACCGTCGGGAACCATCACCATGCGGTCGCCGCCATGCTCAAAGAGGTAGTAGGGGCCGCGAAAGTTGTGCTCGTCGCCGGGCGTCTCCTGAAACATTTCGGACGGCAGGGCCATCAGTGAGTCATTGGGCTTGGGCACAAAGATTACTGTGATGTGCTGCATCAGCAGGCTGTAACGCCGCCCCCAACGGGCGCCCCCATCCTTCGAAATCTGAAATCCGCTCACAAACACCGGGTTTGATTGTGTGTCGGGGTCCAGCGTGTAGGTGGCGATCAATTCGCCCTGGGGAAACCTAGCCAACGCCGGGGTGAGGTGCGTGAACGCGTGCTTGCCCATGAACTGCGGCCAGCCAACTTCCCAGCCGATTTGGGCCGTCACCTGGACGGGTTGCCCCAGCCGCACGCGTAGCCCCTCGACAACCACTTCCTGCATGGAGGTTGGGGAGAAAAGCCCGGAACCAGCCGTTTGCCCCGATTTGGCCGCCACACCTCCCAGCAGGATCCCCAGCGCCACGGCCGGGATCATGACGCGATAATGAATTTTCCGAATAAACATGCACGCACTCCCAAGGTTTTGGTTTGAAACGCCCACGCCTTCGGGCGGCTGGAAACAGTATACAACCGGCGCGTTTCCACCGACGCGGGTCGCTAACCCAGGAGGCGAGGTATCGTGGAGCGGGCGGAAAATTGGACGGGGCCGGAGTGACGCGATCGGCATTCAGTGCTTCTCCACTCCATTTTTTCCCTTTACCCCTGACTCTTTACCTTCTATCCTTTGCCCTGGTTTTTGCCAGCGGCCATGCGGTTTACGGCGCATCTACAAAAGCCGGAGCGGCGAGGTGAGATCCGATGACGCAATTCACACGGCGAGAGTTCCTGGTGACCCCTTGTGCTCTGGCGGTGCCGCTGGTGGGCGCCGGCCAAACGCCATCCCCGCAGCGTGACCTTCTCACTTCCGCCTGGCCGGCCACCAAGGCTGCCGAGGTGCTGACGCCGCGCGAGCGCTTCCATCCTTTCCCCATTGTTTCTGAACGTCCGGCGTGGGAAGCCCTGCCTGCCGACGCTCGCGCCGCACTGCTCGGAGCTGGTGAGCGGCAACTGAAAACCCCGTGGCAAGTTCTGCCTGCTACGGAGTTCCTTGAGTTTCGCCGCACGGGCAACCGCTCCCATTACCAAGCAACGCGCGATCTCCGCAGGAAAAAGCTGCAGGACCTGGTGATGGCCGAATGCATGGAGGGCAAGGGCCGCTTTGCGGACGAAATCTCCAACGGTGTGTGGCTGACCTGCGAGGAGACTTTCTGGGGTGTGCCGGCGCATCTCGGCATGCAGAAGGCTGGAACCGGGCTGCCCGACGTGAGTGAGCCGATTGTCGATCTGTTCGCCGCGGAAACTTCCAACCTGCTGGCGTGGACCAGTTATCTTGTCGGCGATCTGCTGGCGCATGTCTCACCCGTGCTGCCGGAACGGATCCGGAAGGAAATCGATCGCCGGATTCTCACCCCCTGCCTCGCGCGCGACGATTTCGGATGGATGGGATTTGTGGACAGACCGGTGAACAACTGGGATCCCTGGATCTGCTCGAACTGGCTCGCCTCCGCGCTGCTGGTGGAACCCGATGCGGAGCGGCGGCGGGCCGCCGTGGTCAAGATCCTTCACTGCCTCGACAATTTCCTGGAGGGCTATGCCGAGGATGGGGGTTGCGACGAGGGACCCTCATACTGGGGCCGCGCCGGGGCGTCCCTGTTTGACTGCCTGGAGTTGCTGCACGCGGCCACCGCCGGCCAGTGCAACGGCTTCACTCTGCCGCGCGTTCACGAGATGGGACTCTACATTTGCCGTGCGCACATTTGGAACGAGTGGTACACGAACTTCGGCGACGCACCGGCGCGCGTGTTCACAGATGGCGACCTGATCTACCGGTTCGGCAAGCGTGTGGATGACGACCGCATGATGGCGCACGGAGCCTTCTGCGCGTTTGAGAAGAGCGCGAAAGCGATTCCCGGCGACAGCATCGGCCGACAGCTACCTGCTCTGTTTAATCTGGCCGTGCTGCGAGAGGTGCCGCGCACGCAGGCTCTCTTCCGCGATTCCTGGCTTCCCGGCATCCGGGTGATGATGGCGCGCGTGCAGGAAGGGTCCGCCCAAGGCCTGTACCTGGCCGCTCAGGCCGGCAATAACGGCAAGAGCCACAACCATAATGACGTGGGAAATTTCCTGGTCTATGCCGATGGCATGCCGGCGATTATCGATGTGGGCGTCGAAACCTATACGGCCAAAACTTTCAGTCCGCGGCGCTACGAAATCTGGACCATGCAGTCGGCGTATCACAACTGCCCCACGATCGACGGCGTGATGCAATCCCCCGGCAGACGGTTTGCCGCCAGCGATGTCCGCTACCACGCGGACGACCGTGCGGCGGAGCTTTACCTGAACCTGGCAGGAGCTTATCCCACCGAGGCCCACTTGGCTTTCTGGAATCGGACCGTGCGGTTGGATCGGACCCGAAACTCCATTGAGATTGTGGACGACTATCGCCTGACGCAGGCCGCCAAAGTTATCACCCTCACGCTCATGACGCCGTGCGTGGCAGAGGTTTCAAATCCCGGCGAGATCAGGCTGACAATGAACTCCGGCGCGCCCGTGCGCGTTGCTTACGACGGAAGCGTCTTCCACGCCGCTGTGGAGACGATCCCCATTGATGACGAGGAACTTCGCCACTCCTGGGGCGAGCGCCTGTACCGCGTTACATTGCGGGCCGACGCGCCAGCCCCCCAATCAAAGTGGTCGCTGCGCATTTCCCGATAGAGAACCAATCATGGAGTAAGGGTCAGTGGTTTGGCCGTTGACTTACCCCCTGCGTTACACCTAAAATGTGTAACATGAAGAATGTGACAGTTCGGGAGGTTCGCCAGGAGTTCTCGCGCAAGGTTGAGGGGCCGTTACGCCGCGGCGAAGCGCTGGTCCTCCGCAAGCGGCACGAAATTCTCGCCCGCATCATTCCCGAACCGGCCGCCGGGAAAGCCTACCCGGATTTCGCCGCGCGCCAGAAGAAGATCTTTGGCACCCGGCGTATTGACCTCAATGTTGGCGAGTTGCTTCGAAAGGACCGAGCCCGCCTTTGAATTCCTACGCGGACACAAGTTTCCTCGTTTCGCTGTATGGCCGCGATGTCAACTCCCGCCCCGCGATCGCGTTGGCCAAGGCCCATCATCCAGTATTCATGGTTACGCCCTTCGGCGAGACGGAATTCACCAGCATCGTTTACGCGGTTACGGCTCGACCCAAGGGATGGACGGTGCGCGAGGCGCGGGCCATCGAGGAGAACTTTACCCACGACTTGCAAACCGGCGTTTGGCGTTGGGAAGATCTGCCCTCGGAAACTTGGGCGCGAGCGCGCGAACTTGCCCGGCGCTATGCGCCAAGCCTCTGTTGCCGCGCCCTGGATGCCCTCCACGTGGCTTCCGCCCTGGCGCTTGCCGCCGACGATTTTTACACTTTCGACCGGGATCAAGCCCAATTGGCCCGCGCCGCCGGATTGCGCGTCCTGGGTATATAGATGCCGCGCCCGCTATTTTCCCCTACTACCGAAATCACAAGCTCTTGCGCAACTCTTCCACCGCTTGCTCTGGGGTCTTGAAGAGCGTGACGATGTCCATGGCGGGGGCTATCCAGTTGGGGTCACCGTTTTTCAATTGGCCTTCCTGCTGCAGACAGTCGATAACGGCTTGCCAGTAGGGCGCCATGACCAGCAGCGGCTTGCGACCACCCACGGTTTTCGACAGGCTGCCCTTGTTCATCATTTCCCAGGCGAGAGACAGTTCGGCGAGCGTTCCGGTGCCGCCCGGAAGAACCACGTAAGCGTCGGCGCGTTCAATCAGTGTCATCAGACGCTCGGGGAAATTCTGTGTGCGGACTTCCTCGACGATGTAACGATTGGCCGGGCGCGGCCAGATGACGCAGGTAATCCCGATGGTGTGCCCGCCTGCTTCGTGCGCACCCCGTGCCGAGGCTTCCATCAGGCCCCCGTAACCGCCATTGCAAACCGCATACCCCGCTTCCGCCAGCAACCGGCCCAAACGTCGCGCCTCAGCGTACGCCGTGCTGCCTTCCGCGGGCAGGGAGCTTCCAAATACCGTGACCATTTTCATTGTCGTAAACTCTCCTTAAGGCTCCTCATCATCAGATATCTTAACCGGCAATTTTGACCTGAATGTTACAAGTGAGTCTTTATGGGAAGGTGTACACTTTCGCCCGGCGGAATGCCGGATTAGAGATTCGACAGAACGCCTCCAGCTTGGCAATGAGGAAATCATGCTCCAAATTCACTATTCGCCTGCCCTGGTTCCCATGCTAAGTTCCTATAAAACCACCTGGAGATATAGCGTCTTGGATCTCTGGTTTGGATTACTCTTTGGGGTGGTTGCGGTAATGATTGGGAACTGGCTGTATGCACCGGAAAAGCAATCCTGAAGTGCGATATAATGCTGGTTGGCGGGAAGGTCGCCAGGAGGTCCCATGGCAAATGAATATACCGCTGTATTTGAGCGTGATGGCGAATGGTACGTTGCCTACTGTCCGGAGATTCCAGGGGCCAATGGCCAGGGGAAGACCAAAGATGAAGCTCGTGTGAGTTTGCGGGAGGCCATTGCTCTCATTCTGGAAGACCGGCGACAAGACGGCCTGCGCGGGATTCCCCCCGAAGCGGAAGTTGAGACCATAACCGTCAATTGAAAAGAAGCAACCTGCTCCAGCATTTACGCAAACATGGTTGTCTCCTCAAACGTGAAGGGAGCAGCCATTCACTCTGGTCAAACCCTCAAACCGGTGCCATCGAGGCTGTCCCGCGCCACACGGAAATCTCAAACTTGCTGGCCAGGAAAATCTGCCGTAACTTGTCGATCCCTGAAATCGGACGCGAGCGAATGTAGCGGGTGTAGTGCCGACTGGTTCTTTAAGTCCGCGGCTTTTCCTTGCCAATAGGGGACGAACCGCGGACATGGAGAAAGAGAACAGGTCCGCGCCGTACCTATGGATATCCTCTATTTCGCTATATTTAACCGAGATGTCCCATGTAGCCGACTACACCAAACCTAACAACGACTTCCACGTAGTCCTTGATCAATTCCAGACATTCATCCAGGTCGCGGTAGGCAAAAGGGCCCTCTGTGCGCAACGAAGTATCTTCGACGCCCGCTGGAATCAAAATCGAATTGCGAAGGACTGTGAAATCGTAAGCATCAGCAAACGGTTTGCAATCACTCCTCGACATCTTGCGCCCTGTGCCATGGCTCATCGAGTTTAGAATTTCTCCGATCCTTATGCCCGCTTTGATAAGAACGACATCTCCTGACATGTGGGACGGGAGAACACAGAGATCACCTGGAATAAGCCGGACAGAGCCCTTGCGAATGATAACGCCCCCGTCGCTAAGTTGTTCATAGGTATTGTGCGGCAGATCCAGAACCAGATCAGTCTTGCCGAATATTCGCTCAAGCCGTTCATGGATCTCAGCTCGATTGTTGGCAGCCCATTGCACGACCTGGTTGAACTTCCAGTCGAATTGGTCTGGTTGATCAATTAACGCATCGACATGCCCAGACTCGTTCCGTGAACCGGTATGGATCAGGAAATAGAGTGGCCCATCGTCGTAAGGAGCAATCGCATCGAGAAAATGGTTTCCTCCACCCAGATCGCCGAGTCCCCCCTTGTTAGCCCTCAAGTGATCCGCCACGGCGTTCCACCGATTAGGATTGAGGTCTTTAGCCGGGACTGAGGAGCGGACCAATCTCATGCCGCATCCGCAATCGGAAACAGCGAAGCGGCGCCAATCCTCTTGTCGGGTCAAAACGGCTGTGCCCGTCGGTAGTGGGGACTTGCCGGGGCATGCATCTGGCAGGAAGACAACCTGCTCCGCATCGAGATCATGGGGTACCCATGAATGAAGCTTTCCAAGAGGCTCAGCCGACAAATTTGTGATTTTCAATGGCTGCCCCCTTTAAGTCCCCTGCTCTGCGAACCACCGGTAAATCTCCAAGGCAATCTCGTCAAGCGTTCCCTGGCCTGGTTTGTTCGCGATGGCGAGGTTGTTGGTCATAATCGAAAAGACCAGGCGTTTCCCGGAGGGCAAATCCATATAGCCGGAAAGTGTGTGGACATGTTCCACCGAGCCGGTTTTGGCATGAATCTTCCCTTTCACTTCATCCACCAAGAAGCGGTGGGCCAAAGTGCCGTCGACGCCTGACACCGGCAGGGAACTAAAATACGCCTGGAAATTGGGTGAGCGTGCCATGTAGAGGAGCAGTTTTGCGGCGGCGTGTGGCGCCACCAAGTCTTCCCGTGAGAGGCCTGAGCCATCGGAAAAGTAGGTCTCGCCGGGAACGATTCCGACCTGTTTGGTGGTAAATGCGTTCAGGGCTTCCAGCCCCCCGGCCAGACTTCCGCGGTTGTTTTGCACGCGCCCCAAGGTCCGCAGCAGCATCTCCGCGTGCAGGTTTTCACTTTCCTTGTTGACCACCTTAATCGCCTCACTCAACGGAGGAGACGTATGTTCCGCCAGCACGATTCGCGTGGATGGCGGGGGGGCAGGGTTCGGCGGCGAATCAGCCTCCAGGCGTGTGGAGTGGCGAACTTCGATGGGCCCTTGCACGACGATGCCCCGCGCGCGCAGTGCCTTGCGGAATTGTTCCGCCATCAATTGGGGTGGATTCGCGATGGCGACGGTGTCATCATTTTCCCCATCGTCAACCGGAATCTTCCCCCAGAGGTCGAGTTCCATCGAGCCGGGTTGGCGCTCCAGGAAATAACTCTTCTCCGTACCTTTCGCACTCGTCTGGATGTGATTTCGCAGAAGGTAATAATCCGCCACAGGACTCAGCCGGACCTCGGCTTCATCGCCGGCGTTCAGACCGGGTTTAACGTGCAGAGTCAGGAGGTTGTCATTGAATGCCAGAGCCGATACGGGCGCTCCGTAACCCCAGTCCAGATCGTCAGCAGCCCAGTTGGGCGCGAAGGGTTCCCAAACAAAGTAGCTGTCGTCCGCCACCAACTTTCCCACCACTTCACGCACGCCGCGGGCTTTAACCTGGTCGGCCATTTCCTGAAGAAACTTGTCCGCCGGCTGGCTCAATCCATGGTAGACGTAAGGAAACGTGCGCACGCCCAGATTCGGGTCGCCTCGCCCCACAAGGTAAAGGTCCCACACGCGCCCCTGAGCATCCGGCGCAGCATCGCTTTCCACGGTGGTGTGGAATATGTACCCGGGGCCCAGTTTCTCTAGTGCTGCCGCGGTGGTAAACATCTTCATGTTGGAGGCGGGGATAAAAAGATGGTTCGCGTCGCGCTCATAGAGAGATCTGCCGCTCTCCAGGTCAACAACCTCGATGCCCCATGAACCACGTTGCGCATCGCTGGCGGAGAGGATTTTATCGATCTGCTTGTCGAGGGGTAATTCCTTGTGGGCGTGACGGGGATTGGCTGCAGGGCTCGCGGCATTCCGCCGAGCTCCCACGGCGTCAGCAAGCATGGCAGCCTGGCGAAGTTGATCGGCGGGCAGCAGGGCTGTTGTTTGCACTGCCAGGGCAGAGAGGAGCAAGAGCAGCACAAGGGTCGATTTGGGGTGAAGGCGGTGTGGGAATTTAGGCACTGAATTCAAGATTCAAAATTCAAGATTCAAAATCAAAGGCCGAAATTCAAAACTCGAGATCAGAGGCAGGG
>JARLGN010000052.1 GCA_031292775.1 Acidobacteriota bacterium
AAGAGCCCCCTCACCCGTCCCGATGCATCGGGACGCCCTCCCCGATTTATGGGGCCCGATGGCCCGATCTGATCGGACCTGAAATCGGACTCCCCTCGGCGAGGGTGATTTAATTTCAGACCTTCTCCGAGGGGAGAGGGCGTCCCGATGCATCGGGACGGGCGAGGGGTCTCTTCGTCCGCCCACGAAGATTTGGTTGTGGCTCCGCCGCGCTGTCCTACCTTTCTTATTCCAACTCAACCGTATGTTTCCCCTGCGGAAGCACCACGCACACCCGCCCGTTACTGCTCAAAACCTGGGCCACGCCGGGGGCACCATCAACAAGCACCGTTGCCGGGGTCCGATTCAGCATGACGTAGCAGCGCCCGCGGGATTCATACGTCAGTCTTACACGCTTGCCGGACTGTTCCGCACTTAGGACGGTGCCGTTGATGCCCTCGATGCGCAATGGGCTCTGGTCTGAGGGCATGGAATCCGGACGTGTCGAGACCCGGTGCTCGCCGGCGGGAATCAGCACTTGTGAATCCGACCGGAGGGGCCATTCCTTGCCGTCGAGGTAAACCGTTCTTCCTCGCGTATCGGTCTGCCAGAGGAGTTGGCGTCGTGCCAGGACTCTTCCGTCCTCCGTCATTCCCATTGTCGTCTGTTGGGCGCCGAGAACAAAGGGGGCCAGCCGCATATCATCGGCTGAAAAGGTACTGAAAGCGTAGAGCGTGATCAAATCCACATTGGAGGCAACATTGGCGAGCAATTCGTAGAGCTCCAGTCCGCGCGGTCTGGTGAGCGGACGGCCCGGTGGCAGTCTATCCACGACGTTAACATCCATGGAAAAGGGCGTGCCCGGTTGGAGCCGGGGGCGATAGTATTCACCGATGGCCCGGTAGCGGTCAGGGCTGGAGTTCCACACCGTATACGGGTCTTCAATCTCCACGGCAAAGCCGAATTTCTTTTGCAGCGCCAGCAGGCGGGAAGGATCGACGCCGAACCGCTCGGTTACAGTGGGATCGCGCAGCGCGTCAATGAAAGTGAGCGTCGTCTGCAGGTAGGGCTTTTGCGACTGGCAACTCGTCAAAATACCCAGAAACTTTTCCGTCAATTGGGTGATCAGCTCAACGCGAAAGTCTTGCAGTTCGCTCCGCAGTTCGGGGTTCTGCGGCCCATACTGGGGCGAATCGGGATCGAACATCTTGACCGGGTCCACCCCGTAACGTTCCTGGAACATTTTCCGGAACGTGGGATGCATGGGGGTGAAGTCCCTCGGACGTTCGAAGATTTTGCGCTCCCCCTCAAAATACAATTCGGCAAAATCCACACCGTCCCAATCGTAATCGAGCACCAGGCGCCGGGTGAGTTCGGCCACAGCTTGAAAGCACGCAGGATCTTCCAGGGCCATGTGCAGGCGCCAATCCATGACGGCCGGATGGCCGTTGGCCGCCACTTCGCGCCATGACGGATGCTGGTCCCAGAACTCCTGGCTGACCATGGGATATTCCAGCCAGGCATACACCGCGATTCCTTCCTGATGGGCGGCGGCCAGGAAACGCGGAACAAATTCCAGAAAACTCTCCGAGCCATAGAAGAAACCGAGATGGACCTCCCGGACGGACCAACTCTTCAACTGCCCCGCAATCACCGACGGATCAACTTTGGGCTCGCCGCCGACATCGAGATAGACACAGAGATTGTCCGCGGCGAGGGTTGGGGCGACGTGCAACTCAGCAACGATCGCCTGCGTCAGGAAGGGCAAGTATTGGAAAACCATCCCGTCCTGCGGTTCGAGAGGGATAGCACTGTAAATGAATCGCCCTTGCCCGCGGCTTCCCGAAACCACCAGCGGGGCGTTGTGCTTGAAGTCAAAAGCCAGCAACTGGAGTGAAGGGCTGGCACGGAATTGTGGGTAGGACAACAGACCCGGCAGCCGCACGGGACCCTCGGCGTACCTGCCCCAACGATACTGGGTGATCTCGGCACGAGTGCCGATTCCATTTACGCCCAACTCTGTGGTCATTGGCGTGGATCCATCCAGGAGCAGCGGCATCCCGCCTTCCACGTCTTTGAGGATTGTCTGAACCAGCGTGGGATTGAGTTGCTGCCCTTCCTTCTCCGGAATGACCAGCAACAGAGGAAGCCCGCGCGCGAGTGAACCGTATGCTTCGGGCGAGACCTCCCGCACCTGGAATCCAACCGTGGATAGCGCCCGCGTAATCCCGGGATAGTGGGTTCCGGTTACAGACAGGATCAAGGCTTGCGGCACGAGGAGATAATGGACGCCTGACGTCTCTTGGCCGCAGTTGGCTGAAACTGTGGTAAGCAAGCAACCAAGGATAATACCGGGAAACAACCTGTGAGTTTTGCGCATCGGCGGGATTATACTTGTCAGGAGCGGGCTTGTGTCAAAAGATCGAGAGATCGGAGATCGGGTGATCCGATGATCGGGTGATCGGGTGAACAAAGGACTGCCCAAAGAGATCGTGGAATCTGATGATCAGGGATTGCTCACACGATCTCCGGATTACCCGATCGCCAGATCACTCGCTCACCCGATCTCCCGATCTCCCGATCTCCCGATTCCCCGACTCTCCCGCCTGGATGTGGCCGGGGCATTTGGCGACATCGGGGTGCTCTTTCCCATCGCCATTGCCCTCATCACACTGAACCATCTAAATCCCACTGCGCTGTTTCTTACGGCGGGACTCACCTATTGCCTCGCGGCGCGATACTTCCAGATTCCCATCGCGGTGCAACCCTTCAAAGCGGTGGCCGCCATTGCCCTTGCCTTGTCGCTTTCGCCTTCCGAGATTGCCAGCGCCGGCCTGTTGATGGGCGTGCTCCTGCTTTTGGTGGGAGTCACGAACCTTGCGGGTTGGCTGGCCAAGCTCTTCACCCTGCCCATTGTCCGCGGGATTCAACTGGGGCTGGGCCTGGTGCTGTTGCGCGAGGGATTTCGGTTGGTAGCCGGGTCGCAGGGTGGGAGTCCCTTACCCGGTGGCGAGCTTGCGCCATGGCTCATCGCCCTTACCGGAGCGCTCTTATTGCTGGCCCTTCGTGATTCGCGGCGTTTCCCCGCGGCGTTGGTCTTGCTGGCCTTGGGAATTGTATTGGGGATCGCCATGCACGGGGGGGAGGTCCCCGCCTTGAACTTTGGTCCCGTAACGCCGCAATTGCTCCATCCCCACTGGAGCGAATTCAAAAGGGTCTTGCCTCTGCTCGTCTTACCGCAATTTGCCCTGACCTTTGGTAACTCCATCGTGGCGACGGAGAACACGGCGCGAATTCTCTACGGTGACCAGGCACGGCGCGTCACTGTGCGCGCCCTCACCCTGAGCATTGGTATTTTGAATCTGGTGAGCGCGGCTATTCAGGGCGCACCGCTGTGCCATGGTTCGGGCGGCATCACCGCGCACTATCGCTTCGGCGCGCGCTCTCCCAAATCGAGCTACATCATCGGCGGTGTTTGCATCCTGCTGGCCCTGTTTGGCGGAGCCGCCGTCGGTTTGCTCCATTTGATCCCGATGGCAGTCCTGGGAGTCTTCCTGGTATACGTGGGAATTCAACATGCTGCCTACTTGCGCGACCTCATCCAGCGCTGGCCTCAACTGTTGATTGCCATTGCCGTTGGAGTGGTTTCGTTCGTTACCAACCTGATGTGGGGCACACTGCTGGGGTTTGCCATGGAAGGAATTGTTTGGATGTTCAGGCGCGTTCGTGGCCCGGGGATCCTGCCCGCGTGAGGTCATAGCCAAGATGGCCATGCTACTTCGAAATCGAGCCCACCATGAAAACCTATCGCATAGCGCTTCTTCCCGGTGACGGGATTGGCAAGGAAGTCATTCCCGCCGCGGTTCAGGTTCTCAACGCCGCAGCAAAAGGCTTTACGCTTTCGTATGAGCCCTTCGAATGGGGTTGCGAATACTATCTGCGCCAGGGCCGGATGATGCCTGAAGACGGGTTGGAAGCCCTGCGCCCCTTCGATGCCATTCTGCTCGGCGCCATTGGCCATCCCACGGTTCCCGACCACATATCTCTGCGCGACCTTCTGCTGAAGATCCGGTTCGAGTTCGATCTTTACATCAATCTCCGGCCCGTGGAAATCCTGCCCGGGGTTGAGACGCCTTTGCGGGATAAGCGTCCCGAAGACGTCAACATGCTTTTCGTGCGCGAGAATTCTGAAGGGGAATATTCGGGCGTGGGCGGCCGGTTCAAACGCGGCACGCCGGACGAGGTTGCCATTCAGCAGTCAGTCTTTACGCGCAAAGGCGTGGAGCGCGTGATTCGCTATGCGTTTGAGCAGGCCCGGCGGCGGCCCCGCAAGCGCCTGGCCAGCGCCACCAAGTCCAATGCCATGCAGTACACCATGGTGTTGTGGGACGAAGTCGTCCGTGAAGTGGGGTGCGAATATCCTGACGTCACCGTAGCCCAGTACCATGTGGATGCGCTCGCCGCGCGGATGATTACTCACCCGGAAAGCCTGGATGTGGTGGTGGGTTCAAACCTCTTCGCGGATATCCTCACCGATCTCGGAGGCGCTTTGCAAGGCAGCCTGGGACTTGCCGCCAGCGCCAACATTAACCCCTTGGAGCGCCGCGGGCCGCCGGTGTTTGAGCCCGTACACGGCAGCGCGCCCGATATTGAGGGACGGGGCATTGCCAATCCCATTGCCGCCATCTGGGCTTCCGCAATGATGCTCGACAACCTGGGTGAACCTGTGGCAGCCGCAAGGATAATGAGCGGGCTGAAAACCGTATTGGCGGCAGGCCAAGTGCGCACGCCCGATTTGGGTGGGAAGAGTACCACCCAGGAGTTCGCGGCGGCAGTGGCGAACCAGGTTAAGTCGTAATGTTGTTTGGGTCTTCCTTATCGCTTTCGCCTTTGGCGATGCGGCGGAACTGCCCAAAGTAATAGAACAAGATGGCAATCGTCCCCCCCACCATGAGTACCAGTGGGAAAACCGGGTGGATGTGGGGGATTGGCTGCGCGGCGGCCCGAACGATCTCAAGCAACATGAAGACGAAGAACAGGTTCATCACGATGCTCATGTATCCCGCCATGTCATTGAGCATCGAAACCACCCGTGCGCGTTGGGCGGGAGGGAAGGAACTCAGGCGGCGCGATCCGAAATGAACCGCACCGGGGTTCCTTTGGCCTAAATACGGCACCGCCAGAAAGACGACGGTAGTCAGGGCCTGGGCACCTAGTAGAATCCAGAGGGTGTCGGGACTTCCCCATCCATTGGCAACACCGGCAGCGTTAAAGTGCGTGGGAATTAGTCGTGGGAGTTTGGGAATACTGGATTGGATCAAAAAGTAGGAATAAATCACCATCACGAGTGAGATGAGTTGGAGCATGCGCAGTTCCTCCAGGGCTATTTTATACCCAAAGGTTTTGCGTGTAACATATTTTGCTTTCTACAAGATCACGGGCTGACGGCCATTTCAGGCCGTTAAAGACGATTTAAAGGCAGCCGGAGGTCTAATTTTGAAATAATTGCTTTGTTTCCAATACGATAGCCTGATATTCGCCTAACTATCTATTTTTCAATGAGTTCTCGGCTGGGGCCGGTGTCTTGAATCCCACCCTTCTTTGTTTTCAATAACATTCCGGCTTCGAACGGACAAGAAAGAATTCCTTTTTTGATTCCTGCCAGGTGGCTATGATCGCAGGAGCCGACGGGAGTTTCGCGCCAGGGCATGGCGGCACCCCGCGTCTAGCCATAGGCCTAGGGTACACCGTAGGCTAATACAGTCAAGAGATAAATTACCACGGGCGGCCTTCAGCGTGAATGCCATCGTCAAGGGATCACCATCGGACCGGCATCCGCAAGGCGGCGAATTGTGCCAAAGCCGTGCGCTTCCTCGTCCCAATTCTCCCCGTGGACCGGCACGACAATTTTCAGTCGCCCGGTAACATACGCCTAACAAACTCACAGGGCAATGGTCCAGTCGGGTTTTCGCCTACCATACACCGCGGCATTTCTGCGACAGCGGAAAAGATGCGGTATACTGAGCGCATGGCCACCATCGACATTGCCCGTCTCAGTTTCGAGGAGCGGCTGCGGCTCATGGATGAGCTTTGGGAGAGTCTCTCTCGGACGCCGGAGGCAATCCCGCTGACCGCCCCCCAGCGTGAAGAACTGGACCGGCGACTGGACGAGCTGGATCGTGAGGGCCCGGTGGGAATCCCCTGGGAAGAAGTGCTTCGCCGGATTCGGGGCCGCACCCAGTGATGCAATTGCTCGTGCGCCCCGCGGCCGCGGCCGATATGGAGGAAGCGTATCGGTGGTATGAGCAGCAGCGGCCGGGGCTGGGCGAAGAGTTCTTGGCAGCCGTCGATTCCCTACTGGGCGACATCGTCACACATCCAACCGCCTATCCGGCGATTCATCGAGAGGCCCGGCGAGCGCTTCTCCGCCGTTTTCCGTACGCGATCTTCTTTCGAAGTTACCGTGACATCGTCATCGTCCTTGCGTGTATGCACGGGAGGCGCGATCCAAACCGTTGGAAAGGCCGTACCTGAATGAAGGCCCTCCGGCAAGCCGCCTCAGCAAATCAACCCAAGGAACCCCGCAGCCGGATCGAATCACCCAGCCAGCGCTTGATCGAGATCCTGGATCAAGTCTTCTGCGTCTTCGATTCCCACGGAGAGGCGCACCAAACCGTCGGTAATGCCGATGGCCTGCCGCTGCTCTGCAGGCACTGCCCGGTGGCTGGTGGAAGCGGAATGTACAATCAGGGAGCGCGTATCGCCCAGGCTGGCGGCGCGGAAGAATATCTTAACTCGATCCATAACGCGCTTGCCGCCCTCGTAACCTCCTTCAACCTCGAAACTCATCATGGCGCCAAATGCTTTCATCTGCCGCCTGGCCAATTCGTGGCCGGGATGCGCGGGGAGGCCCGGGTAGTTGACGCGTTTCACCTTGGGGTGTTGGGCCAGAAACTCGGCAACCTTTTGCGCGTTGGAGCAGTGAACGGGCATGCGGACGTGCAGCGTGCGGATTCCCCTCAGCATCAGCCAGGCCGTGAACGGGCTCATGACTCCGCCAAAGTCACGCAGGACGTCATGGTTCAGGTGCTCAATGAATTCCCTGGTGCCCACCGTCGCGCCGCCCATGGCATCGCCGTGCCCGCACAAGTACTTGGTGGCAGCATGAACCACCACGGAGATACCTGACTTCAGGGGCTGCTGGAGGGCGGGCGAGGCAAACGTGTTGTCCATCATGGAAGGGATGCCGTGCGCACGAGCGATTTCGGCCAGGGCAGCGATGTCAATAATTTCCAGAATAGGGTTGCTGGGTGTTTCAAAGTAGATCAAGCGCGTGTTGGGTTGAATGGCCTTGGCGAAATCCTCGGGGCGGGTGGACTGCACAAAAGTTGTGGAGGCGCCCATGTCCGGCAGCTTGCGATTAAGAAAGTTGTAGGTGGCTCCATACAAGGATCGCCCCGCCACCACGTGGTCGCCCGCCTTCACAAATGCCAGGATGGAAGAGGAGACGGCCGCCATGCCGGTGGCGAAAGCTTGCCCCGCCTCAGCCCCTTCCAGTGCCGCAATTTTCTCTTCCAGCGCATGGACCGTGGGGTTCCCGTACCGGGTATACATGTATCCCGGCTTTTCGCCGGAGTAGAGTGCGGCCATTTCATCTGAATCCACCGCTGCGAAGGTGGTGGACTGGTAGATGGGCGTATCGATCGCGCCGGTAATCTTGCAGGGAGCTTCACCCGCATGCACAGCCAGCGTCGCGAATTGATGGTGGTGGTTCATAAGGCACCTCCTGATGGCGAATTCCCTGTTCCGCTCCGGAAGGCGCAAGCGTAACCCGGTGGAGGCCTGATTGGAAAGAGTCAATTGCATTTTGGAATAAGTGCTCGTACCTGTCCCCTCCATATTTCTGAAGCAGATGAAGGCATCGGAGGTCCGACAATCCAAAATCCGAAATCTAAAATCAGAAATCGTCAGAGGTGACGCTGGACATCATGAGGGGAAATGAATAGACTTTTGGTTTGGGGAGACGGAGTACTTAAGGGGAGGAAAGATTATGGCTCATTGCCCTGAATGTGAGGCGGGGATCGATGTCGAAGATGACATCGAAGAAGGGGCAACACTCGATTGCCCGGATTGCGGAGCAGCACTGGAAGTTGTGAACACCAACCCGGTGGAACTGGAAGTTGTATCCAGCGGAGAAGAAGACGAGGAAGAAGAGGCCTGGTAATATGAGTTTCCGCAATCTGACTGGGAGTGCATCACCGAACAACAATCCGGCGAAGCAGCAATCTGGCCGTAGGGCGCGAAGGCTGACGGCATTCACCCTGTTGCTTCTAGGTGGGATCCTGCTTTTGGGGACGGTGGCGGGGCTGGCGAAAGAGAAGAAGCCCCTAACCCGAACGGTTTCCGGTACTGTCTTCGATGAGAAGGAAAACACCATCCAAGGCGCGACAGTTGAATTGACCGATCGCCAAAGTGGGAAGGTGCTGGACATCTATTCCCAGGAGGGTGGCCACTACCAGTTCGCGGAGCTCTCTTTTTCCCACGATTACACGATCAAAGCCATGTACAAAGGCATGTCATCCGAGGCGCGGCAGGTCAGTTCCATTGACATTCGCACACGCCCGGTTATGAATCTCACCTTGGTGAAACCAGGCAAATGATTGGCCCCCGGTGGGTTAGTTTTCCAGCCCACTTTGCATGGTTGGGGAGTTTCCTGGGGACGGCCGGCATCGCCCCAATCGGACCACAGCCTCCGTTTGTATCCAATATATCCGCAGATAGTTTGAAGCCGTTAAAGCCGCCGCCCAAGCACTCGCGGCCCAGTCCCTTGTTAATGGGTACGTTGAATCGCCATGATCGTAAGGTCGTCCAATAGAGGCTGTCCGGAACAGAAGGCATTCAAATGATCCAGGCAAGCGTGGATGAGGGCTTCCGGGGGCAATTGCGATTGCTGCAATAAGAACTCCACCAATCGATTCTCGCCAAATTCTTCGTCAGCATA
>JARLGN010000424.1 GCA_031292775.1 Acidobacteriota bacterium
AAGCCCGACTTTGCGGCAGTCAGGACACGAGAGATCCCTTAAACTGTTGCACAATTACCACACCACCCTCTGTTAGTTGTTTTACAAAATTCTTGTAACTTATAGTATTTTAATACATTACTATTTAACATTGGCATGGACCTTTAGCTGCACATAGGGTGACTTGCGTCGGGGAGGGACTTTGGGTCAACAACATACTCTTGCGTCAGAAGTGTGTCTATCGGGAATCGGTCTCCATACGGGGGTTACCGTCAACCTGCGGCTTTGCCCTGCTCCTGCCCATTCGGGAATCGTCTTTAAGCGCACTGACCTTGACGGCTTCACCATTGAGGCTCAATCCCGTCATGTCGCCCGCGTCAGTTACGCCACCAGCTTGATGAAGAAGGGCGTGCTGATCTCCACCACTGAGCACCTGCTTTCAGCGCTGGTTGGGCTGGGAGTAGACAACGCCGTCGTGGAAATCGACAATTTGGAGCTTCCTATTGTGGACGGCAGTGCCCTGCCCTTCGTGAAGATGATCCGCCAGGCTGGCCTGCGTCCGCAGCGTGCACGCCGGACCTATGCCAAGATACTGAAACCCTTGGAGTTGGTGGAAGGTTCCAAAAGGATTGCGGTCTACCCTGCCGACACCTTTGCCGTCAGCTATTCGATCTCTTTTCCCCACCCCATCATCGGCGCGGAGACGATTGACTTTACTCCCAGCGCCGGTTCTTATGAAGACGATGTTGCTCCTGCCCGAACTTTCGGCTTCCTCGCCGAGGTTGAAATGTTGTTGAAAAGCGGGCTTGTCAAGGGCGGCTCGCTGGAGAATGTTGTTGTCCTGGACCAGGAACGGGTCTTGAACCCCGAAGGGCTGCGCTTCCCTGACGAATTCTGCCGCCACAAGGTTTTGGACCTGATTGGCGACATTTCCCTATTCGGACGTCCCCTCATTGGTCACGTGGTTGCTGACCGGGCTGGCCACGCAATGCACGCCCAGTTGGTCTCCCAGTTACTGCGTCAAAAGGATTGCTGGGCGCTCACAACCGATCCACCGGTGAACTCAAAAACTCCAATTGCAGCGATCGCCGAACTTGCGGCAGCGGGAGTTTAGCCGAACCCACCCGAAATATGACCATGTGTCCTCAATTAGGGGGCACAATGTCGCGCCGCAACTCCAAGTCTTGCCCAAAAACAAATCTTTCCCATTATTGCTCCAAGTAGAACAGTGGTAAGCCGTTTGCTATACTCTCGCTGGGCCGACGAACTCAGGCCAGAGGGGAAAACCGCCCGCAGCAGGCGAGATCCCCCCAAATAGGGGGCAACATGAGCATTGAGAAAAAAGAGAACGAACTTAGTGTGTATGAGTCGATGGCGGCGCGGTACGACGTGGCCGCCCGCAAGCTCGGTTTGGATGAAGGCCTTTCCACCTATCTTCGTACACCCAATCGTGAAATCATCGTTCACATTCCGGTTGACATGGACGATGGCACCATGAAGGTTTTCGACGGCTTTCGCGTACAGCACAGCATCGCACGGGGACCCTGCAAAGGAGGCCTGCGTTACGCTCCCAACGTCACTCTGGATGAGATTCGCGGGCTTGCCGCCGAGATGACATGGAAGTGCGCTGTGGCCAACATACCGTTCGGGGGAGCCAAGGGCGGCATTATCTGTGACCCCTCCAAGCTATCGAACGGTGAACTGGAGCGCATCACCCGGCGGTATACGGCAGAGATATTGGACTACATCGGCCCCGACCGCGACGTGCCGGCCCCTGATATGAACACCAACGAACAGACGATGGCATGGATCATGGATACCTACTCCATGCACACGCGCCACACGGAGACAGCTTGTGTAACGGGCAAGCCGCTTGACCTGGGGGGGTCGCTGGGGCGTCGCGAGGCAACGGGCCGCGGGTGCATGATCACTGCTGACGAAGCTCTGAAGCGTTTTGGATGGAAAAAGGAAAGCACGCGCGTGATCGTCCAGGGGTTTGGCAATGTGGGCTCGCAGGCTGCCCGCCTGATGTACGAATCCGGCTACAAGATTATTGGCGTGGCCGACATTTCCGGAGCAGTGTTCAATTCCTCTGGAGTCGATATCGCGCGCCTGGTCGAGTACGTTGAGAAACACAAAACCGTGCAGGGCTTTGACGGCGGCGAAAGCATCGGAGTTCAGGAGATTCTCGAGCAGGAATGCGAAATCCTTCTGCCCGCCGCTACCGAGAGCGTCATCACCAGCAAGAACGCCCACAAAGTGAGGGCGAAGATTCTGGTGGAGGGCGCCAACAGCCCTACCACGCCTCCTGCCGACGATATTCTGTTCGAACGCGGCGTATTCGTGATCCCCGATATTCTCGCCAATGCCGGCGGAGTCTCGGTTTCCTATTTCGAATGGGTCCAGGATCGGCAGGGCTACTTCTGGACGGAAGCCGTATTCAACGAGCGTCTGAAACAGATCATGGTCTCTGCGTTCGACGGCGTGGTGGCTTTCGGCGAAAAACATAAGGTCAATAATCGGATTGCCGCCTACATGCTGGCCATCGATCGCGTGGCGTTCTGCCTGAAGCTGCGCGGAATCTATGCGTAGGAACCTCCAAGCGCGGGGCGGGTGGTAAATTGGATTAACATCGCCCACCCCCTTTGGGGAAAACCAGTACCCGCGAAGATGTCGCCTCCGCCGTGATCGCCGCAGGCGTCTTGGAGTGCGGCGGCTCGACGCCGCCTTTTCACAAACGTGATCCGCTCGGGATTTGAGGGCGATTGTTGACGCTACGGTATTCCAAGGCGGTAGCTGCTGCTACCGCACTCCAAGGCGCTTCGCGCAGGCTAAAACGATGACTCATCTTAACCCTGCAGGGGGCGGGCACACGGTGATCCCAGCCCTGCGATCCTCGTTGATTAGTTGATGTGAACCGCCGTGATCGCCGCAGGCGTCTTGGAGTGCGGCGGCTCGACGCCGCCTTTCCAACAAACGTGATCGGCTCGCGATTTTAAGGCGACTGTTGACGCTACGGAATTCCAAGGCGGTGGCAGCAGCTACCGCCCAGGAATTCGGTTGCGGCAGCGACCGCAGTGGAATGCCGTATTACCCACTACCACCGACATAGCGCAAATTAAGATCAAATCCCTAGAAAGGCGGCGTCGAGCCGCCGCACTCCAAGACGCCTCCGGCGATCACTTTGGTTGCGGCGCCGCCGCGCTGCGCAACCCGCTTTACGCTTTGAAACCTCTGCGGCTCCCCGCCTCTGCGGTGAAATCACCGCCAGCATTGACAAAGGATTCGCGAGCAAGGACAATCACAAGGCTAAATTGATTTTCGCCATCACAACTCGGAAAGGATTAATGCGCAATGCCCGAACATGATGCAGAGAAAGAATCCAAGCACTTTTACGCCGACATTCCGGTGAAGCACGAACCATTTTTCGTGAAGGGGGCGGGAGCGCTCGACTGGGGCATGCAAAATCGCCTGGCGCGCGTTTTCAGCCCTGCCTCCGGCCGCACCGTGATGCTGGCCATCGATCACGGATATTTCCAGGGCCCCACCACCGGGTTGGAGCGCGTTGACCTGAACATCGTGCCGCTGCTGCCCTACACCAATGCCCTGATGCTGACGCGTGGCATCCTGCGCACCACCATCCCCGCCAGTTTCACGCATGGCGTGGTGCTGCGGGCCAGCGGTGGTCCCAGCATTCTCAAGGAACTCTCCAATGAGCACATTGCTGTCGACGTTGAGGACGCGGCGCGGCTGAATGTTTCCGCCATGGCGGTGCAGGTCTTCGTGGGCGGCGAATATGAAACCCAGTCGATCCACAACATGACGCGCCTCGTTGACGCCGGCCTGCGCTATGGAATCGCCACCCTGGGCGTGACCGCCGTGGGCAAGGACATGGCGCGCAACGCCAAGTACTTCCGGCTGGCCTGCCGCATGTGCGCGGAACTGGGCGCGCAAGTGGTAAAAACCTATTACGTTGAGGATGGGTTTGAGACCATCACCGCATCCTGCCCCGTGCCTGTCGTCATGGCGGGCGGCAAGAAACTGCCCGAACTCGACGCATTAACCATGGCTTACCGCGCTGTAAGCGAGGGAGCCGCGGGAGTCGATATGGGCCGGAACATTTTTCAGTCGGACGCTCCGGCAGCCATGATTCAGGCCGTCGGAAAAGTGGTCCACGAACTGATGAAGCCGCAGCAGGCATACGAGTTTTATCAGACGATGCGCCACGAAGCGGCAGGAGTCAGGAGCTAGGATACAAAGGCGAAACTCGAAATTCGAAAATCGAAACTCGGCGGGCAAGTTGCGAGTTTCGATTTTCCAATTTCGAGTTTCGTCATTCCTGAGACTTCTGACTCTTGTTTCCTGACTCCTTTTTTACGAGGAAAACCATGGGGAATTGCAACGCTCTCGAACTCTTGCGCGCTGCAGCACCGACGGTCAGTGTCGGTGTGGTCACCGCCAACCTGCTCACGCTGGGCACGGAAATCAAACTCCTGGAGCAGACAGGCGCGAAACTGGCGCATGTGGACGTTATGGATGGCTGCTTTTGCCCCATGATGACCGTGGGTCCACCCTTCATCAAGGCCATCAAGACTTCCCTGCTGAAAGACGTACACCTGATGATTTCCGAACCACTCGAAAAGGTGGCGGAATATGTCGCCGTGGGCGCGGACATCGTTACGGTTCATGTGGAGGC
Organism: Acidobacteriota bacterium; assembly: GCA_031292775.1. Lineage (GTDB taxonomy): Bacteria > Acidobacteriota > Terriglobia > UBA7540 > UBA7540 > Bog-366. The sequence continues at coordinate 4,676 of JARLGN010000424.1, forward strand.
GTGCTCAAACGTCCATCGCGTGCTGCAAAAGCTGGGAAGCCTGACCAACGCGAATGATCCCGAACGCGGCGTTGTTCGCGGTGTGGCGCTGAATCCGGGAACGCCGCTGGAAGCGCTGGAACCGCTTCTCGACGAGTTGGAGTTCATCTCGCTTCTTGCCGTCAATCCCGGTTGGGGCGGGCAGAAATATATACCTTCCACCACCGCCCGCATCGCGCGCGTTAAGCGGATGATTGCGGAGTCCGGGAAAAACATCATTCTGTGCGCCGACGGCGGGATCACCAAAGCCAACATCGCAGAGATTGCCGCCACCGGAGTGGATGTGATCGTAGCCGGCAGCGCCGTGTTCGACGGAAAGACGCCGGAAGCCAACGCGCGATTTATGCTTGACGCCGTGGCAGCGGTCGGCAGAAAGCAGTAAGCAGAAGGCAGCAGGCAGTAGGCAGTACCGCCACCGGCGGCGACGGGTTGAATAGCCTTTGACGGGGCGCCAGCGAGGAAACCACAGACCACCGGCCCGGCAGTTGGAATATCGTTTGTAGAGACTCTGCCCTTGATTCCCCGCAGGGGATGGGTTCAATAGCCGGGGGCAACACCCCATGGGTCTTGACTTAAAGAAATCGGCATCACCTGAAGCCGCGTAGCGGTGAGGTCATTTAGCCCATGGCGAAGAAGCTGTGAAAATATCAACAAGACCGGATACCGTCGCCCGTAACTTACTGAAACTGCGAGCGCAACCGATTTTCGATATTTTCACAGCTTCGAAGCCGTGGGAGAGACGGCAAGCAAAGAATCTTGAGCCCCGTAGGGGCGGCGTCCGATTGTCTTTGCTGCGACGTCCGTGATGGCATACGAAATCCCAGACGCCGCCCCTACGGGGCTGACAAGAGTTTCCAAGGCTTTTCGCGACTTTCTTTTTCGGATATTTTTGCGATTCCGGTATGAACCACGCGCTGAGTGCGGTAGCTGCTGCTACCGCACTCCATAACCAAAACCGGCGGACGAACGCATGAAACTCCATCTCGCGGTTGCTCTACTAGTCGCCTGCATCAGTTCGCCCGCCTTGGCGGCCGCCGATTCCCTGCAAGCCCAACTGGAAGCCCAATACCGGCCTTCGCAAACCAGCGTCAATGGTTTTGTGCCGGGCGCCGTTTTGGTGGTGCAGGTGGAGGGGATCGAGGGCGTCCACGCACCCGGCGACGACAGCCCAACCACGACATACCGGAACGGTGTGAGTATTCGGACACAAATCAAACTGCGCAGCAACCAACCGAATGGCCTCGCTCCATTGGCAAAGGGTGAGCGGGTTTACGTTCGCGGCATCGTGGTGAACCCCCAGCAGAATTGGGTGGAGATGTCCATTATGCAGTGCGGCGCGTGCACGGGGGCTCCCCCTGCCGACGCGCTCCAAACCAACATTCGGTTCGAATTCGCGCCCGGCGTGGTGCAATCCGGCAACACGGAGGTGATCGAAGCCGACATTGAAAAGGTGTTGAGCACCCACCAGCCTGCCGCGACGGCGGAGCGCGCGCCACCATCGCCGGTTCCGCTCACTCCGGAGCAAGCGGCCAACCGTAGCAACATTGATGCCGCGGTGAAAGCACCCCTACCACCGGGAGTGTACGTCGTGGGTGGGGACGTGACTCCACCCAAACCGGTTTACATCCCGAGCCCGCCTATGCCGCGAAAGGCGCGGCGTGCGGGGCTCTCAGGCACAGTGGTTTTTGTGGCTATTGTAGATGCACAGGGAAATGTGAAGGACCTGAAGCAAACTTCACCGCCATTGGGAATGGGTTTGGACGAATCGGCCAGCGCCACGCTACGAACTTGGAAATTTAAGCCAGCGGCGCGCAACGGGACGCCCGTGTCCGTCCGCATCATGATGGAGGCTGCTTTTAGGTAAAGTGCTCGGGATCGCCACGCATCTTCGGTCCCCTCTCCCCGGCCGGGGGAGAGGGACTGGGGGCATAGGCGTTAAAATACGCGCCAACCTCGATGAATCGCCGTGGCTTGGAGTGCGGTAGCAGCAGCTACCGCACTCCGCGCGTGGTTCATACGGGAATCGTACGAATGCCTGAAGAAGCAAAGGCGGTAGCTGCTGCTACCCCACTCCATGGCTCATGAATATGTGCCTCAACGAAAAAATCTTGTATAGGAAATCCCATGAAAAATCGTTGGTCTGATCAGGATGCTGAACAATTCAAAGCTCAATACGGCGCTCAGTGGGGAGCCGACCTGGCATTGCGGACATACACCACGCGTTTGCTGGGAAGCGAGAATTCGTTGGTGCTCCACGGCGGCGGCAACACTTCCCTCAAAGGAACCTATCCAAACGTGTTTGGCCAGCAGACTCCCGCCCTTTTCATGAAGGCTTCGGGATTCAATCTGGGAACCATTGAGCCGGAAGGCCACACGCCGATGGATCTTGAGTACCTGAAGCGAATGTGCGCCATCCCGGAGCTTTCCGATGACGCCATGGCGGGCGAGTTCCTGACCCATCGATTGGTGCCGAATGCCGCGTCGCCTTCCATCGAAACGCTTTCGCACGCCTATATCCCGGCAAAATACGTCGATCATACGCATGCCGACGCCATCCTGGTGCTCACCAACCAGCCCGATGGCGACAAGTTGATTCGCGAAGCGTTGGGCGAAGGCGTGGCGCTGGTCAACTACGTGAAGCCGGGATTCAAACTGGCCAAGAGGGTGATGGCCGCCTACGATGCCCACCCCGGGTGCCACGCGCTGGTTTGGATGCAGCACGGTATTATGACCTGGGGTGAAACGGCTCGCGAAGCCTATTCCGCCATGATCGATCTGGTCACGCGGGCGGAGGAATTCGCCAAGCGGCGCGCCTCCAAGCCCCTTGTAGTCGTGATGCCGGCGTCACTGGCTGACGCGGAGAGGCGCCTGGCAACCGTTGCGCCCATTGTTCGCGGCCTGCTGGCGCAACCGAGCAGAGACCCTGACCGCCCTTACCGCCGGATGATCCTCCAACCGCTGGTCAATCAGGAAATCCTCGACTTTCTCGGCTCGGATCGCGGTAAGGATTTGGCGCTGATGCCGACGTTGACCTCCGACCACCTGATTCGGACCAAGGCTCTACCCCTGTGGATCGATAACCCCGACTACGACGACCCGGCCAAATTGCGGGAGCAGATCGTCAAGGGTAAAGAGGCTTATGCGGCGGACTATCAGGCTTACCTCGCCCGGAATGCCGCGCTGATGCCGCCCGGCATGAAGCCCTTTGATTCCCTGCCGCGAGTCGTTCTGCTGCCCGGGCTGGGAGCTCTATGTGCCGGCAAGGACGCCCACGCGGCGCTGATTGCGCACGATATTACCGCGCAAACCCTCGCTGCCAAGGCGCGCGTTGCCGCCATGGGAACCTATCGCGCCCTCTCCGAGGAACATCTGTTCGAAGTGGAATACTTTACCTTGCAACATGCCAAGCTGCGGACCGATGAACCTCTGCTGGGGCGTGAGGTTGCGCTGGTAACCGGGGCCGCGGGAGCAATTGGCTCCGCGATCGCCGAAGGACTCCTGGAGCAAGGCTGCCACGTCGCACTCACTGACTTGCCAACCGCCGCGCTGGACAATCTCGGCAAGGAGTTGAAAAAGAAATTCGGTGAGCGCGTAACCACCACCGCCCTCGACGTAACCGATCCCGCCTCCGTCGCGCAGGGATTCGATACGGTCATTAAGAAGTGGGGCGGCATCGACCTGGTGATTATCAACGCTGGCCTGGCATTGGTTTCAGCGTTGGAGCAGATGGACCTCCAGGCCTTCCAGCGCGTCCAGAGGGTCAATACCGAGGGAACGCTCCTGCTGCTGCGCCAGTCGGCACGGCATTTCCGCGTTCAGGGAACCGGAGGCGATATTGTCCTGGTTTCAACGAAGAACGTATTTATGCCAGGCGCGAAATTCGGCGCCTATAGCGCCACCAAGGCCGCCGCCCATCAGTTGGGCCGTATTGCCAGCCAGGAAATGGCGGAAATGGGCGTGCGCGTCAACATGGTCGCCCCGGA
>JARLGN010000053.1 GCA_031292775.1 Acidobacteriota bacterium
ACCGCCAGAAACACTCCCTCTATCCAGGGCTGAGGCTCCCCCTCGCCCTGCTCAACCGGCGTCTGTTCAAATTTCTACGTTTTTATATGCGCGCCGACAAACGGGTAGTGCGGAAGTATTCGGCTCCGAGACGAATTCCTCCGCGGCCCTTTCCGCCGGGTAATGAACAGGTCGAGATTTCGATTGGAAGAGCCTAAATTCCGAATACCCATTATCCACCTTCCGCCGGCCCGAAAGATACTCCTGACCACCACCCACTGCAACTGTAAGTGCGTTGGGTTGACGCACTGGATGAACGGTGCGCGACAAAAGAGTGAAAGGCTCAGGCCTATCGTGGTGACTGGCGGGGGTGTTCCGTAGCGCCAACCTTGAGCGGCGTAGCGCAGTGCGGCGGGGCCGCAACCAAAGTGATCGCCGCAGGCGTCTTGGAGTGCGGCCGCGAAGCTGCCGCCTTTCTATGGATGTGATCTTAATTTGCATTACGTCGGTGGTAATGGACCGCATTCCAAGGCGGTAGCTGCTGCGACCGCACTCCAAGGCGCTACGCGCGGGCTCAAACGGTGATTCGTCTAAAATGGCAGGAGGGCTGCTTCACAGAAGGTTCGAGTTGTTTGCCAAGAAGACAAGAATTTGTGAGCTTGCAATGCAGAGTTGTTCCGCCTTTTGGAACTCCTCTGCGGCTTTCACCATTTAACAACATCCTCAAAGTTCTATTACCTGTTTACGAACCGCAGAATAGGGCCAACTACGCCCAACTCTGCATTGCAATACCGTAAATTCTTGTTCTTTTAGCAAACAGTTTCGTGTCCTGGTTGAAAGTGGAAGGTCGAGAGCAGAGACCCCTCATCCGCTTCGTACCTCAGCACCTTCTCCCCTGGGAGAAGGTTGGTTGTTAAACTTCCACGCCAAGGGGAGAGGGCGTCCCGATACATCGGGACGGGTGCGGGGTCTCTTCGTCCGCCCACGAATATTGGGTTGTGGCTCCGCCGCGCCGCGCCACTCTGCTGCTTCGCAATCCTGGAGATTCGGTTCGAAGTTTCCGCTGATATAGCCTGGGCACGTTTGACAGGGCCGCGAGGAGAACGCTACCGCCTGTAAAGGAAACGTGCAGATATTCGATCACAGCGACCACGGGAAGCTCGAGCGGCGCGACGCGGAGCTGTGGACAGTAGCGGTCGCCATGATTGGTATTCTTGCCGTGGAGATGACCTTACCCGTATACTTTTCTTCCCACTGGAGCCTTGCGCTCCCTCGCGGCGTTATAGCGCTGCTTGCTTTTAAAGCCCTGTGAGCGGGGAAATCCCGTCGCCTTTGGTTGGTCCATTGATCGGAGTATGTTGTTATATGAAGCGTGCCTTTCGAACTGTGAATGCCATCCCGTCCCTATTCTCTCTCGTTGCCTTGGCCGTCGTGTTGTGCTTTGCGAACCCCGCGAGGACTGAGCAGCCCTCCAACAAACCTGATCGGGCGGAAGATCCACCCGCTCTGGCGTGGCCGAAGGTGTCCCGTCCCGAGACCAAGCCTTGGACTTGGTGGTGGTGGCATGGCAGCGCCGTGACCAAGGCCGGCATCACGGCGAACCTCGAGGCTCTGCAACGGAGCGGCATTGGCGGCGTCAACATTGTTTGCCTGCTGGATGTGCGTGACGATCAGGCGATCAAACTCCGCTATCTCTCGAAGGAATGGATTGAGGCCGTCGCCTACGCCGTGCGCGAGGCACGCCGCCTGGGCATGGACGCGGATATCTCGCCCGTGCCCGGCTGGGCGCTCGGGGGGCCTTGGGTGACACGCGACGATGCCTGCGCGGTGGTCGAGGTAAAGCGTTTATCCCTTGATGAATGCCGCAAGAACGGCATGCGCGTCGCCAGCTTCGGAAAAGGCGGGCCCGCGGGCGCCGAACGTCGCGATCTTTCCGCTGTGATGGCCCAGTCTGCGGACGGAACCCTGGTGGACCTTAGCGCTCAGGTAGACGATGAGGGCATTTTGCATTGGACGGCGCCGGCGGGGACATGGACGCTCTACACAGCGATGGCGCGTACCGGTAGTTCCCGAGTGCGCATGCCCACTTATGACGGTGACGGCTGGGTGGTTGATCATCTCTCGACCAAGGCTGTGAAGCGCTATTTTGAACCCTACGATAAGGCCTTTGCCCTGGTGGATGGCCGCGATCTGCCCCGGGCCTTCAATAACGACTCGTGGGAGATTCATCTCGACTGGACACGGGATTTTTTTGATGAGTTCAGCAAACGGCGCGGGTACGACCTGCGGCAGCAGTTGCCGGCTTTCATTGGCGAGGGGGATGCCGACACGGTGGCGCGTGTCACCGGCGATTACCGCCAGACGCTTTCCGATCTGATGGTGGACCATTTCACCCGCACCTTCAGTGCCTGGGCTGCAAGCCATGAACGGCGGATCATCGGCGAGACCATTTTTGAGCCCGCCAACGATCTCGACACCTTCGCTTTATATGACATTCCACAGGCGGATTTGGGAGGGCCGTTGGACTGGTACGTGCGGGGCGGGGAGATAAGTTCCGAGATGCTCGACCGGGGCAAGATGGCAGTTTCACCCGCCCATATCCTGGGCAAGCCGTTGGTTTCTTCGGAAACGCTTACCTGTTTCGGCCCCGTCCTCGATACCCCCATGGCGGCAGCGAAGGACAAGCTTGACGCCGACCTGCTCATGGGCATGAACCATACCATGCTGCACGGGATCAGCTATTCACCGCCCGAAGCCCGTTGGCCTGGATGGCTATTCTATGCCGGCTTCCATTTGGGGCCGTTTAACCCCATGTGGCGGCAGGGACCGCAGATGTGCAGCTATATCACCCGCTGCCAGTCCTTCCTCCAGTCCGGACGGCCCGACGATGATTTGTTGATCTATCTTCCCATTCATGACTTGTGGGCCCAGCGTCCCAGGGACAAAAATGGTAAAGAGAAGAACGGCCCGCCCGGCATGATACCCACCACAATCAGGACTGTGCCGACCGCCCAGGAACTCTGGCGACGCGGATATGATTTTTCTCTGGTAAGCGACCAATTGTTGGAATCCGTTGGCGTCGAGGATGGAATCTTTAAATCGCCGGGAGGGAATTATCGCGCGTTGGTGGTGGCCGACTGTCATCTGCTGCCCGATACGACTCTGGAACGCATGGTGCATTTCGCAAGAGAAGGCGGCACGGTGATCCTGCCTGGCAGGGCTCCGGCGGACGTCCCGGGGCTGGCTCATCTGGATGAGCGCCGCGCCCGCTTCCGTGCCACGATGCGGCAGATCGACGATGCGGCAAAACCCATCGCGGACGGCATGCGCGAAGCCCGCCTCGGCAAGGGACGCATTATCCTTGGCGGCACTGCGGTAGCGGCTCTGGCCCACGCTCGGATCCAGCGCGAGACGATGTTCGATAGCGGCCTGCGCTGCATTCGTCGATTGGACGATGCCGGGACAACCTATTTTGTGGTCAATCCTGTGGGCGGGAAAAGGGTGGATGGTTGGGTGCCGGTGAATGCGGTTGGCGCCAGCGTGGCCCTGTTCGACCCCATGGACGGTCGCAGGGGCTTGGCGAGACATCGGCCGGGCCCGATGGGCGGCACCGAGGTGTTCCTGCAGCTTGATCCCAGGGAATCCTGCATCCTGCGTGTGCTCAAAGAACCCGTCGCCGGCCCCGCCTGGACCTATTTTGACAAGGCGGGCGAGCCGATTGCCGTCAAGGGACCATGGCAGGTGGGCTTCCTTGAAGGTGGCGAGGCTATTCCCCACCCCCAGACCGTCGCCGCGCTCACCTCGTGGACCACCTGGAATGGTGATCAGGCTGCGGCCCTGAAGGGGTTCTCCGGTGTCGCCTGTTATACCGCGCACTTCTCGAAGCCG
>JARLGN010000054.1 GCA_031292775.1 Acidobacteriota bacterium
ATCTTCATTGGGGAGGGGGGACCCAGCAAGCGCGGGACGGGCGGCGGTGAGGGTCAACGCCAGAATGGATATCGCAAGCAGAAAAACTTTCTTCATCACCTTAGATTTTCGCACGAATCTGCCTGCCTGAGCGCGAATCATTTTGCCCAGGATGGTTTCCGCCGGGAAGCAGGGGGTTTGCGCCAACCCGTGAGATAATCGAATCATGCGTTCGAAAACTTTGAAGACTCTTGATGCGCAAACTCCGGAAGCGTGGCGGGAATGGCTTGCCAATCACCACGACTCCGAATCCGAAGTTTGGCTGGTCTTTAGCAAACTCCACACCGGACAGGCATCGATTGCCTATGCGGATGCGGTTGACGAAGCACTCTGTTTCGGATGGATTGATAGCCTGGTCAAACGCCTGGATGATGCGCGGTACGCCCGCAAATTCACTCCGCGGAAGCTTGATAGCAAGTGGTCCACCGCGAACCGCGAACGCTATGCGCAGCTTAAGGCCAGCGGCCGATTAATGCCGCCGGGATTGAAACGGCCACCGAGCCATCGAAGCGGCGACGCGCCCCGGCCATCGCTCGCCGCAGTTCCACAATACATTCAGGATGCGCTGCGAAGTTCCCCCCCAGCATCAAGATTCTTCGCGACCCTTGCGCCCTCCTACCGGCGGATGTACATCGGCTGGATCGAATCCGCCAAACAACAAGAAACGAAAACGAGGAGGCTCAAGGAGGCGATCGGCCAGCTTGCGGCTGGGAAGAAGTTGGGATTGAAATGAGGCGTGCTTGTTGATAGGTATCGCGGCGTCTTCTAAGAAAGTAAATATTTTGGCCCCATATTGAACGGCTCCCCTGCCCGTTCAAGACGAATCATGGTTTGAGCCTGCGCGTCTTTATGACTCGAGATGACAAAACAGGGTACGGCAAAGACCCTGAGTGCAGCGGAAAAGCGCAGGACCGCCTCCTGCAGGAGAGGCGGCCTCGCGCGGTCGGAGGAGGGAACCCTACGAATCTTTCCGAATCGTCTTGAACTTATCCTGAAGCTTCTTGACTTCCTTTTCCCGGTCTTTATCCGGCGCGTCTTTCAATAGCGCCAGAGCAGCCTTCAGGGACTGTTCGCCTTCGTCGCACATTGCTATCAATTTTTGCGGGTCGCGGCCGTGATGTCGATCGAATACGATGGCGCCATCGGCAAGTTCCTTGGCGAGGAAGATGGCGAATGACACGCCCGGCAGTTTATCCGAACCGTTGGCGAGGGCCTGGCGAGCTTGCGCCAGATCACCGGAAATCACATCGGCCAGTGCGTCATCAACGCCTTTGCGAAGCGAATCCGCGGCGGCGCTTTCCTGCTGGTCAGGTTCCAGCCAGCCGCCCTGTTCCACCACCGCTAGCTCTTTTACCTTCACGGGGCCTTCGGTGGTCGGGATGCTTGCTTCCAGTGTTAACTCTTTAGCGATCTCCCCTTCAGGAATCAGTTGATGCGCGGTTTCAGCCACATTCAGTGCGGCCCGCGCGGCGATGGCAAGGCAGTCGTGGTGCAAGCGCCGATACTCGGTCTGGAACCGCGGGTTCTTGGATTTCTCCACTCCTTTGGCGTACGTTTCCGCCAATTCCTTGGCACTCTTAAGCTCGCCCGTGTAGATCACGGCGCGCAGCACCTGGGCGCGTTCCGTGGAGTCGGCGGGCGGTTTGACGGTGGACAGCTTATCAGTGAGTTCCAGCGCTTTGTCCAGTTGGCCATTCTTGAAAGCTTCTTTGGCGCGGTCATACGGACTGGTTTGGACGGCCGGCTTGTTGCTGCTGGGCCCGCAGCTTACCAAGATGATTACGGCGATAAAGATCAAACCGAGCAAGCGAAGACTTGGAAAGAAGGAACGAAAGGAAGGCAACATGACGAAACCTCCAGCAAGGATGGCACTGCGTTCGGATTCCATCACTACGGTGGGGCCGGCGCGATGGCTATAGTGGATTTTGATGTGGGGGCGGCTTTACCCCGCCTCGTGGCGAGGCAAACCCGCCGCTTCAAAATCAAACCGCAGCACTACGCCATGAACCGGTGCCACATGATTCGCCCTGACCGCTGTTCACGCGCGAGAGAGGTTATGCGGAACAGCAGGCCTCAGGGAAATAGCGGCGCAACTATAAGTCAAGCCGGGAGGGAATTCAAGCGGATAGGTGACAGGGAATAGGTCACAGGTGACAGGTTATAGGCGACAGGGGTTAGGGATTAGGGCGCAGGTTAGGTTACAGGTGTCAGAAACAGCTATCCGTCTAGTCCGAAATTCGAGGGCCCACCTTGGGTGTATGCCGGTTTCCCCAGGCCCCAGCCCCTGACACCTGTCCCCTGTAACCTGCCTTTAAGATCCACCTTGGATAATCAGAATTGATCGGTGCTCGCCGCCGAAGCGCAGTTCCTCAAGACGCTGCTTGTTGTCTTTCTGGCCAAAGCGCGCTTCATTGCATGTATTCTTTTCCGGTTTCTCCACAATCTTGCATCCCGCGGTGGCAACGACCTTGTCGCCTTGCTTGAAGGTCACTTGCTTGGACGTTTCATTGACGTCCACCTGGTACTTGCCGGCTTTTAGTTCCTGTCCGCTGGGTAGCACCGAATCGGTATAGATATTGATGGTCTTGGCTTTTTCCGCGAAGGCGAATGCCGACATTAGCAGCACGGCCCCCGCCAGGAATAGCAAGACCTTGGTGACTTGCCTCGACATAGGATTCCTCCTCATGATTTTTCGGCCAGCGATATCCTCAGGCCTGTAAGCGGCTTTCCAACCCCCGCCGCGCACGCCTGGCAATAGTACGGTTGCCGGTGGCAACTCTGGCCGCTGCACTGAATGCACCCGGCGTGCCATGGCCATGGCAAGATAGTTGTGTTTATTAAAGCGTGTATGTGCTTTCTGCAAATGGATTTAGAAGGAAACAAAGAGGATACAGGGGAAAATTGTCACGATTGGAAACGACGCAGGCGGATTCTCACATTGCGAGAAAACCCCCTATTGCCGTTGTGAATCAAGGTTTAATATGTCGAACTCCAGAAAAAAGGTGCATAACGTCGCTTGATTTGTGTAGACCTGTTTTTCAAGTACCGTGCGACGCGCCTTGGACTGCGGCGGCTCGACGCCGCCTGGAATTTAGGTGGAATGTGAGTTGAACATGAAATTCAGCCCAATAGGGTATAACCAGCATGGAGTTTGGAAATGAGGTCGGGGTTAGTCCGGCGGAGTCACAATCGGAGGCGTAGGGACCAGCGGCGCTGGTCCGAGGCCGAACGCCGTTCGGCCCTACGAAACATGTGCCGCCCTAAAGGACGGCGCTACAAGTACTTATTCCACACCATTTGCGGCTTGCTATGACAGCAACTCTGAGTCATAATAAAGAAAGGTAGATGATTGTACAGAAAGGTATACCTTGAGCCTGAATGTCAAAGATCCGGAAGCCCATCGCTTGGCCCAAGCCATTGCCAAGACTACTGGCGAGACGCTGACGGGGGCCGTCGTCGCAGCTCTGCGGGAGCGGCACGAACGCCTCCAACACCGCCAAAGCAAAGCTTCCGTCGAGGAACTTCTCGCCATCGCCAAGCGAGCCTCGGCGCAAGTGAAAGGCCCCTATCTCGACCATGCCGAATTTCTCTATGACGAACGGGGACTCCCCAAATGATCCTCGACACTTCGGCGCTTGCCGCCATTTTCTTCGGGGAACCCGAAGCCGCGCTTTATACCCAGCTCATCCACGGCGCCGATCGGTGCCTGATCAGTGCCGCAAACTTCGTCGAGCTCTCGATTGTTATTGAATGTCAGATTGGGCCGGACGCTGGCCGTCAATGCGACGCTTTTTTCCGCCGAGCCGGCATCGCCATCGAACCCGTCACCGCGGACCAGGCGCACATGGCACGGCAAGCCTTCCTCGACTTCGGCAAGGGCCGGCACCCCGCCGGATTGAATTTCGGCGATTGCTTCGCCTATGCACTCGCCAAGGTTACGGGAGAACCTCTTCTATTCAAAGGCGACGATTTTAAGAAGACCGACATTGCCGCCGCCGTCTAATTGAAAAGCATGGTGGCACAGGCAGGCGTGGCTATGCCAGGGGAGTGTTGTGCCTGTTGTTGAAATCGGCGACGCGTATTTTTGGCGTCCATCGCCAGAAAAGGAGTTGGCTGGGGGTGGTCTGCGATGCGAATCGCAGGATTGTGCTTGCCAACCAGCCGGTCTAGCCGCTCAGGAACTTGGGGGGCTTTCTTTCGGGGACAGTCAGCGTGACAACGTGCCATCTGGTTCGATCATTGTACCGGCGCCCCGCCAGCCGTAGTAGTCCCAGGAGTCGAATTGTGCCCCCTTCCACTGCAGGACATCGTCGCCCCTAAAAGACCAAAGCAACATTTCCCGGTTCGGGAAAACAACCCACGTCGACCAAGCGTCGGCCGAGCCGTCGATTATTAGGAACGCGCTCTTACTTCCTTCCCGGATCACCCTGTCGGCAATATCACCTTTGCCGTGACCCTTCAAATCCTCCGCCAATGCCGAGAGGGCCTTGTGGCTGAGGGAGTGGTCATTCACGTATCGAAGCTCCACGACTGAATGTAGCTCGCGTTTCATGTACTGCGTAAGCCACGGCACCGAGAGAACCAGCGCCTCGTAATTATTTATCTGGGCAAGGAATTGGTCAGCACCGACGAGTCGGCCATCATGGTAGGGAAGACTGACGCCCAGCCTCATATTGGGTGGTAGGCCTTTCTCTTCTAGTTCAGCGTTCCAACTCTCCCCACGTTCACCCCGTTTCCAGTCACCAACATCGGTCGAGGAGATGCCGGCAATTTGTGATTTGCTGAGTGTAAAGCGAGTTTCGATTGCCGCAAGCTCCCGCCCAATCCGCTCGTGCGTATCAAGCATGTCCCAATCATTCTCTATGGCCTGCATCACCCCTTCGGTCAATTTCCAGCGGAAATAATCGTTGCGGACCAGTCGCCCTCGATTGGTGACCCCGGCAGGTAGCAGCGCCGCCAAGGCTTGGCTGATGTGGCAATTGAAAGTGGTAAACGTGCTCCCTCCCTGCACCTCCCACGGAAGCATAAACAGATTTTGCGATCCTGAGTGGAGCAACACATCTTTCTTGCCGTCTCGCAAAATACTCACACTCATTTCAGGGTAGTCGTCGGTGTGGAAGCCTGCATAATCTCTTTCGAAGACTTGCTGAACCAAAGGTACATCGGTGAATCTTGATCGAAAGAATGCAATTTGAGTGGGAGTCAGTTTCCTTTTGACGAGGCCTCTCAGTCCGGGTTCGGCGTTTGAACTCAGCCAATTGGAATCGATACCGCAATTTTCTAATGACGGCTTCGCCAAAGGCGGCTCGTCCAGGGCGGCAAGAAGTCCTTCAACGGGTTGCGCAGACCTCCGATGGCCATTTGCTGATAATTTCGAATCTTGTCCGGTAATGACAACGGTCATTTCGGGACCCTTTCCCAGCCCTCCGTCATGGGAAGTAGAGACTTTAATACGTATTCGATCAGTGCCGTGAGATGGGACAACACCGAGAACCACAAGAAGTACAAGGGACCAAGTTCTCAATTTGAGGATCCAAACGCTATCAATCATTGGCTGCATCCTAAAGGGCTGAGGTGGGCAACGTATCGCGACTATACACCTGACCGGACCCGCATGGAAGATGCCGACCAGCTTGGGTCCAATCCTTCGTAGAGCTGACCTTGAGGGTCAACACTCAGAGACCCAACGCCGTTCGGCCCTACACACAGTTGCCGTCCGAAAGGACGGCGCTACAGTGGCACAGGCACTGATGGCTGTGTTTGTCTTCACAGCCAGGAGTGGCTGTGCCACGAGCACAGAAGAACTGTTGGGTGTATTCTATTAGAATGGAATGCAGCGGGATTGCCCTGAGTAAACGGCGCAGGGGAAAGGTTCTCCTCCTGTTTGTTGTTTCCAGTACCCTATTCCTGCTGAATATCCTTCCCGCAGTTGCGCTGCCTCCCATTTCCCAATCCGCCAAATCCGCCGCTCCGGAGGAGTCATCTTCAGGATCAGCCCAGGATTTCCTAAATCAGGGCAACGTCGCTTCACGCCTGAACAAGTGGGACCAGGCGATTGCCGATTACAAAAAGGCTCTGGCCATCAGGCCGGGTTATGTGGAGGCGCATTACAATCTGGGGAATGCCTACACGGCGGAGCAAAAAGCCAACGAAGCGATGAAAGAGTACCGGGAAGTGCTGCGCCTGCGCCCGGACTTTCCCGGCGTCCACATGAACATCGGCGCGTTGGAAGAAGCCGGCGGGCAGATTCCCGAGGCCATTGCCGATTATCGTGCTGAACTCAGCGCCCACCCCAAGAACGCCGACGCGCATGTGAACCTCGCCAACGCCCTGACCACAAACCGGGAATTCAGCGAGGCTGCCCTGGAGTACCGCGCCGCGCTGGAACTCGCCCCCCGCGATGCGGAAGTTCACGTGGCGCTGGCCAACGCCGTGCTGCAATCCGGCGATGCGGCAGGAGCGGGTCAGGAGTTTCGCCAGGCCATCGAACTCGATCCCAATAATGCCGACGCTCACGTTGGGCTTGCCGCCGCGCTGAATCAGGCCGGGGATTTTGCCGATTGCATCAATGAGTATCGCACCGCCGCCCGGCTGCGGCCGAGCGACCCGGAAATCCACATGAGCCTGGCCGCAGCCCTGCGCGCCAGCGACGATTTGGGCCATGCCATTCAGGAATATCGAGTGGCAGTGCAGCTGCGCCCCAATCAAGCCGACTACCACTATGCCCTGGCACAAACATTGCGCGCCGCCGGTGATTATGGAGGCGCTATCGAAGAATTTCGGCGGCTCATCCGCCTGCGGCCCGACAATGCCGCCGCCCACGCCGAACTGGCATCCGCTTACCTTTCCATCAGCGACCACCCGGCGGCGGTCAGCGAATATCACGAGTCGGTGCGCCTGAAGCCCGGCGATCCGGCTCTGCACGAATCGCTGGGACTGGTGCTGCGCAAAACCGGCGATCTGGCGGAGTCCATTCGCGAATTGCGCAAGGCCACGGACCTTTCTCCCGATGAAGCCGACTACCACCGCAATCTGGCGGAAGCGCTGCAATCTTCCGGCGACGTCGCGGGCTTTGTGCAGGAATATCGCGAGGAAGTTCGCCTGCGCCCCGACGATGCGGACGCCCACGCCCACCTGGCCAATGCCTACCAGGCCGCCGCTGACCTGCCCAAATCACTGGGGGAATACAAGGTGGCGTTGGAACTTCAACCGCAAAGTCCGGAATTTCATTTTCGCACCGCGCTGGTGCTGGAGGCGATGGGGAACACGGCGGAAGCGCAAACCCAGCTTGAGCAGGCCGTAAAGCTGCGTCGCGACTACGCCGAAGCTCTGGTGGCTTTGGCGGATTTGCTGGCCCATGAACAGAATTACACCCTGGCGGTCCCCACTTACCGCGACGCCTTACGCCTGCGCCCTGATGATCCCAGCCTGCACGTCAGCCTGGCGGCGGCACTGCGGGCCAACGGTGACGCTCAGGGCGCGGCTGCCGAGGACCAGGAAGCCGTGCGCCTGAATCCAACCAATTCCACGTATCAGCGTGACCTTGGCAACACGCTGTATGCCGGGGGCGATTTTAAAGGCGCGGCGGCCGCCTATCACGCCAGTCTGACGCAACGCGAAGATCCGCAAACGGAGGAGAACCTTGGCCTGGCACTCACCCAGTTGGGGGATTGGCCCGGCGCGGCAGATGCATTTCGTGCCGCAGCAAAGGCCAAGCCTGAGTGGGGTGAGGCGCACCTGAATCTGTCCAATGCGCTGGCCCGCCAGAACGACTATGCGGGATCGGCGGCAGAGGCGCAGGCCGTGCTGCGTATCACTCCCAACCTTCCCGAGGCGCATTTCGCTTTGGGCAATGACTGGGCTCACTTGGACAAGATGGATGACGCCGCCCGGGAATATCAAGAAGCCTTACTCAGCAAACCCGAATATGCCGATGCCCGCCTCGCCCTGGCCAATACGCTCCGGCAACAGGGAAAGCTGGACGACGCCATCTCCGACTATCGCGATTACGTCAGGGCGCGGCCACAGGAATTCGGCGCGCACGTGAGCCTGGCCAATGCCTTGAAGGCCAGGAATGACACCGAGGGCGCGATTCAAGAATATGAAGAAGCCATTCGCTTGCGCCCGGATTATCCCAATGCTCATTACAATCTGGCGGTAACGCTGGAAGGTAAGGGACAACTTGAGCGCGCCCGCCAGGAGTACGAAACCTACCTCCATCTCGCCCCCAATTCTCCCGATGCCGAACAGACCCGCAAACACCTGAAGGAAATCGCGGCGCCACAAACCCGGAAGTAAACCGGAGAGAAGGAAAAACCGATTTTCAACCCGCCCATGCGCGCGATGACTTTTTCCCTCTCCAGGGGAGAAGGTGCTGAGGTACGAAGCGGATGAGGGGTCTCTGCCTGTCCGGCCCCTTTGAGTTGTGCTAAATCATGAGTCTCTCTATACCAAAGAGTGCGGAATTTGGACGAGCTTGGTGTTCAACACTATTCAGTGCATAACTGACTTCGGACCACGGACGGGGTTAAACTATGGATGACGGACGGCGGCTGAGGAGAAAAGTATGAAGACTCGCGAAATTGTCGTGACGCTAATTGCGCTACTGGCAATCGGGGCCACAAGCTTTTTTGCCTATCGATATGAGCAACGGCGTGACATGGCGGGCATGTGCCCCTTTTGCGACCGCATGGTACATCCCGTTACCGCCTATCGGTTGAAAGTCAACGGCCACGAGGTGGCCGCGTGCTGCCCACGCTGCGGCATGCACGCCCAGATGAATCAGGAGCGGGGGAAGCCGGAAGCGGCCTGGGCCACTGACGTCAATACGGGTGAAAGTGTCGCCGCGGAATCCGCCACCTATGTGGAGGGCGGTGACGTGCAGTATTGCGCACACGGCGATCAAGCGGTGGCACGCGAGCCCCACGGCGTTTCCGTCCGCGAGTATGATCGCTGCCTGCCGACCCTGGCGGCGTTCAAAACACCGCAGGAAGCGGAAACTTACCAACAGCAGCATGGCGGGCGAGTGCTGAACTATACGCAGGCCCTTGCCAGTGTGCAGGAGCAGTGATGTTGTACGGAAACCTGAAGTGCGGCTGCGAGGTTTGCCAGTGCGCTAACTGACAAACTCTTTGACTCCAGCAATCCTATTGATATTGCTGCGCATCTGCATGCTGGGGCTGGATTAGGGAAATGCCGAAATTCATCCAGGAAGGGCCAGCGCTTTCCTTAGTGGTGTCCAGCGTGGCCAAATTCGTCCGTGCAAGCTCATTCTCTTCGTCTATGCGGAGTGCCTCGATCAGGGCATGCCGTGCGCCTTCCATGTCCCCTAGATTCGCTAGCGTAGCCCCAAAGGCACTGCGACACTCAGAAAGCGTCAGTCCCATTTGAATCGGGTTCCTGAAACCCGCGATGGAGAGGTTCTGCCGCGACCCTTCCCCTCGGGAAGCCTGAAGAGACACTAAAGCTATCGCCAAGTTTCTACGCGTGATGTCTGAAGGGCCGATTTGAAACGCGATGAAGAGGTTGGCGACTGACTCTTGATGTCGATTAATCTCCGCAAGACGCGTTCCCAATTGTGTATAGGCCGCAACCAGATTATGTTGAGCCTTCTGCGCGATTTCTCCGGAGGGTTCCAGGGAGAGGCTATAACCAAAATCCTCGACGGCCTTGTCAAGGGCGCCTCTTTCAGCGTATTGAATTCCCCGGCTAATGTGCGTCGCGGCAAGGTTACGCCTCGTCAGATGGTTCTCTGGCTGTAGCTCAAGTACAAGCTGATAGATAAATATCGCCGCGTCGTACATTCCCCTTTTCGCCGGCTCATTGGCAGAGTTCATGAGCGTCCCGGCAAGCCTCGGATCATGCTTAAAGGCCAGTTCAAAATGAGTCTTTGCCTCTGCGAGAAGGCCGTTCTGCAAGAGCAGCCAGCCCCTTTGAAATTCGTTGTTGGCCCCCTCATCGGAGGACACTTCCATCACAGGCTCGGGGGACGAACACACTTTCTTGGCTTCTGAAATGGGTAGCGTGACCAGATCCTGGGGAACACCATTTTCATCAGAGACTTCGACCAGCAACTCCTTGCGGGGCTCTCCAAACACCTCCACAACAGTGCCGAGGGCGACGCCCGGAGTCTCGAAACCCAGAAACCTGTTGGGAACCTCGACGACGTCCAGGATCTTCGGGCTAAGTTCGATGTTCATAACTATTACTCAGCGTTCAGTGCCTCTGCCAGTCTTCTGGGACCCTGAGGGTCTATATAGCATGATATTAGCACAGGTACATCCGCCTGCTCGATTCTGTATATCCAGGCGACCGTGACGACA
The DNA here is from genome assembly GCA_031292775.1 of Acidobacteriota bacterium. GTDB lineage: Bacteria > Acidobacteriota > Terriglobia > UBA7540 > UBA7540 > Bog-366. The sequence goes on from JARLGN010000054.1 coordinate 10,362, forward strand.
ACGGGGCGACCACTTAATCCAACAAGTTCGTGGTACGTGGTCCAAAGTTCGCCGTAGTCGAGCATGAGACCGCGAACCGCAGGCGATCGAACCAAGGTCGATTTAAGAATTTCACTTACACGGGCGTGGCCCTGCTCCATTCCCAGAGCTGCCTTGAAAACTCGGGCTTTGTTCTTGCCCTGGGGGTGACCCGGATCGAGAGCATAGTCCCTCAGCTTTTCAATCGGTACAATCGCCTTCTCGTGCTGTGGCAGAATCCGCATGGCAGGTGGAGGCCGAATCCCGGACGATGGTCTCGCGAATGAATCTACCATGAAAGCGCCATATTGCGATTGGATTCAGGTATGCGCCGACCTCAAGGTCGACGCTACAAGTACTTTTCGGGGAATTCCTACTTGGAAGTGGGGTCGAGGATTTCGCCAAATTTCTCTTTGTAGATGTAGGTGGTCTGGAAGAGTTTGGAAGCAGGGGCCGGCTGAGCCTCATGGCGGTAACCCATGGGGATCAATGCGGCCACCAGGAAATTGTCAGGAATATGAAAGTGGGTCTTGATCTTGGCTTCGTCGAATTCCGTCACCCAGTGAGCCGACAAGCCGCCTTCCGCCGCACCCTGAAGGATGTGGTGCACGGCCACCAGGGCATTGGCCATGGCGGTGCGTTTGGCCACGTCGGGAGAAGAAGAATAATACTCGCGCAGCCGACGCAGCGCCTCACGGCCATCCTCCTCCGTGATTTTCCGGCAGGCAATCATTTCCTGCAAATACTGCGGCGCGGACTTCCAGGCCATGGTATCGGCCAGGCAGATCAGGATGACGGGAGCGGAGCTGAGCGGCGCCTTGATATACGTAGCGGCTTCGAGATATTTCTTGGCGGCGTTGCCGCGCACCACAATCCAGCGCCAGGTTTGCAGACTCCATTCCGAGGGGGCATGGCGGGCCACATCAATGACGTGTTGCAGGCAATCGTCGGCGATATCCTGCTCACTGAAGCGGGGGAACACGGGCCCCACGCCTAATGGCGCTTTCTTGTGAGCACGGGCATTATCCGTGCTGGTGTTTTCGCTCATAAATAGAGATGGATCGCTGCCCATTTTAGTGGTGATAGCAGGCGATGAAAAACAACCCAAAGACGACTGCATAAAGCAACTCTCTGATCCCCAACCGGTGCACCTGAAGTGGCCGGGGTGATTCGAAAAACCACGCAAACCCACGGATGAATAAAGGTCCAAACGCCAATAGGATGAGACCAGGGAACCATCCGGCCCGCCACATCAATCCCAGGAGCAGCAGGGAAAAAGTCTGGTGCATCAGGAAGCCTCTGCCCTGATGTAATTTTTCCCCGGGTGTCATGGCTCGCGCGGAATGGATTCGGAGTTGAACAAAATGAATCTGGTTGGCGGCGAACAGCCAGTTGGCCAGCCATAGGATTCCAGCCGTCGGGCCGAAATGACCTGTGGCCAGGTAATAGGCCCCCGCGGAAGTGGAGCTGAGCGCGATGGCGCCCGTCAACTGGGCGTTCATGCGGGTTTCCCGGCCAAGTTGTTTTAGCACCGCCTGAAGAAGAAAGGCTATCGCCGCGATCGCGCCCAGCAGCAGAAGTCCATAGGCGTGCCCCCACTTTAGGAGAACTGCAAAGGCCAGGACGGTGGTGGAGGAATAAAGATAAATTGAATAATGAACAATCCTCCGCTCCGCATCGTTTTGCGGACGCAGGGCGGAAAGTTCCAACTGGGCTTCCACGGGTGTTCGCAAACAGAAAAGGCCCAGCGCGACCACGGCGAATAATAAAATCCAGATGATTTGCTCCCCACGGGGATTGCCGGCCGCGGCGCCCGTAATCAGGGGAACCAAAAGCATTCCCCAGGCACCGTGTTCACGCGGCAGAAAGAATGATTGTCCTCGGGAGCTATTTAGGATGGGCAGGATACGGGGTGCGCTGGCCATGGCAGTCAAACCTCAGGACGCCCGGGCCGTCACTCCCCGGCTTTTGTAGATTGCTTTATTTATTTCAACGAGCAGATCTTCCAAAGGGACGCCCACTTTGCGGGCCGACATTTCCAGGGAACAGTCGTCACAGGAAGGCCGCAGCTTGAACTGCTCAAAGACCGGAGTGGTTTCGGGATATTTCTGCTTGATGTCGCGCACTGTTTCCCCGCCGCGCACCAGATCAGTGAATTGAACCATGGGCTTCCTCCTCGGCCTTCCGCTCCGGAGGCCGAACGCTGTCCGGCCCTACACCCGCAGCCGTCGTGTGCGGCTGATACACGCAGAAAGGTTCTTCGGCAAGAAAGTCTCCGGTAGCAGCAAACGCCCGTGCGCGGCAGCCCATGCAAACGTTGCGAAACTCGCAGTAGCCGCACTTGCCTTTCAAATTGCCGGTGTCGCGGAGTTGTTGAAATACCGGGGCGTTTTCCCAAATCTCCTGCAAGCTCTGCTGATGGAGATTGCCAGCCAGGGCCGGCAAATAACCGCAGGGATAAACTTCACCCTGATAGGAAATGAACGCGACGCCCGTTCCGGCCAAACAACCTTTGGTCATCGCCTGCATGCTATCAGGGTGCGGCGCCGCGGAAGGCCGGGCTTGGGGGTTAAGGGACATCCCCGTCGAGCCGGGCATGGTCATTTCCGTGGGGCCAATCTCAGGTCCGGCACCGTAAGCAGGTTCGGGCAGCGCCGCGGCACGCCGCTCCGCCGCGCGGCGTTGGCGCATGACGCGGAAGTAATGAGGTGCGCACGTGGCTTTTAACTCGATGCCGCCTTCCTGCGCACGATCGTAAAACCAATTCAAAATCTTTTCGTACTCGTCGGCAGGCACCATCTGCTCTTCCGCGATGCCCACACCGCAGCCCACCGGAACCAGCAGGAAGGTGTGGAGGGCGTCGGCGCCCAACTGGCGCGCCATTTCCAGTACGGCGGGAAGTTGGTGGGCGTTGTGCCGCGCAATGGTCATGTTGATTTGCACGGACATGCCGAGGTCTTTCAAATTACGCAAGCCGCGCAGGGCCTGTTCAAATGCTCCCGGGATGCCTCGAAAGGCATCGTGGGTAGCGGCGTCCGCTCCGTCCAAACTGATGGAGACGCGGCGCACGCCGGCATCCACGATCTTGTGGGCTACTTCCTTGGTCACCAGTGTTCCGTTGGTCGCCAGGGCTACGCGCAACCCGCATTCGCGCGCATAGCTGGCCAATTCAAAAATGTCACTTCGAAAAAGAGGTTCGCCACCGCTTAGAACTATTATAGGTAGGGATAGCTGTGAGATTTGTTTTATAATGTTCAGGGCTTTGATACTAGGTAGGTCATTTATGGATGAGAGTTCAGTAGCGGTGGCGCGACAATGAATGCAACGCAGGTTACACCCCTTTGTCACCTCCCAAAAAATGAGCCGCGGTTTGTATGTGAATGTTTTCATCAGATAATCACGACTCAGTACTAAAAACTGGCTGTTTTACGCAGCCTGCTCTGATAAGAGCACGTCGTCTTCCATTGCTGCGTTTTGTTGCATAACTTCCTTGCTGATTTCCTTGTTCGTTAAATAACACGACGGGTCTGACATCCACGGATTACCAAAAGCCTCTTCCGAGCGAACCCGCAAATTTCCCCCACATGTTTGTTTCCATTGGCAGTTTCCGCATCGGCCTTTTAACAAAGGAAGGCGGTTGCGCAATCCCTGCAGCAGCGGATCAGAGGATTTTCCCCAGATTTCACTAAAGGGTGTCTGCCTGACATTGCCGAGAACGTAGCTGGTCCAGTAAGGATCAGGATGAACATTGCCCATGGAATCAATTCCGGCAATGCCCACACCCGCGCCCTGCACAAGAGCTCCATAGGCCGGCAACAACCGGAAGGCCGCTGCCGCGCGCCGGGGATTTTCGCGGGCTAAGCGCAGGTAAAAGTAAATCCCGTCGGTGTGGTTTTCATCCGTGGCAATACTGATGTCCACTCCGCGGCGATGAAAATCTTCCGCGCGTTCAAGGATCAGGTCGAGGGCGTGGCGCTTCTCGTCGTGAGTCATCTCGTCGTGCGGGTTATGGCCCCGGCCGGTGTTGACAAGGTGGGCGAAAACGGCCTTTCGAATTTTCCTGCGCTCAATCAAATCCAGGATGCCGGGGATTCCGGGATAATTCCCACGACTGAGCGGGATCCGTATCTCCGCCGCAATCCCGGCGGCTTCACAATTCGCGTACCCTTCCAAACTCGCGTTACCGGCCCCGCACGTTCCCCGGCGGAAATCCACCTCGCCGCCGTTTCCTTCCAGCATGATGGTGGCGGAGTGCAACCCTGAACCCTTCAGCGCGCCGGCCGTTTCCCGGGTGAGGAGCGTGCCGTTGGTAAGAATCGACGATTCGATGCCCTGCTCACGCGTGTAGGCCACCAATTCCAAAAGGTCCTTGCGAACCAGGGGCTCGCCGCCCGCAAACTGCAAACGGGTCACGCCCATCCCCGCCAAGTCGCGGATCAACGCCTTGCCTTCCAGCGTGGTAAGCTCCGAGCCGGCGTTATGCGGCTGCGAGTCGGGAGCACAGTTCAAACAATTCACATTGCAGGAACTCGTCACCCGCCATGTCACCTTGGGCATGGCGTTCCCCCCGGCAAAGGGCAAGGCGGAATCCGCGGGCGTAACGACTTTTAACTGCAACCCGAACCCGCTGGATCCTGCCACGACCGGCATCGACAATGAACTGTTCAGCTTTGTGATGTCGAACATCACTTGCCTCTTAACTTCCCAGATTGTCTGCTAAGGGTTTGCCTGAGTGCTGCGCCTACAATTTATTATGGGGGCTGAAGATCCCGGTTCGTCCGATTTCCGTTATCCCCAACCCCCAACCTGGTATTACCCAGGTTCCTAGGACCCGAAGTCCCTCGCGCCCTTATTCAAGGCAAACAGTATGCCAAACAGTCCTATTTGGCGACGCTTCCGATGCCTTTCAATAATATGTTGAAACTAAACAACTTAACAAATTCAACAGCATCGACGCATGGTGCAGGGATTTTAAATTTAATCTGATGTCATTGCGCAAAATGACGGTCATCATGTCCGCCATGGTGTGAAAAAGCGCATGGGGCGGCACCCGCGGGGTGTTCGTTGGGGAATCGGAGCCATGGGAAGGGGTTTTTACCCGATTCATTACTTATAACCCCGATTAATGGTTTGTAAAGTAAATCAATAGGGACAACCGAACTGTCGCAGGGCCTTGGGTGGAAACTAGTGCAGGTGATTCTCTTCGCACGCACACCGAATCCCGTGGGTGGGGAGCCGGCCGGAGGGGTCGTTCAAAAAACGGAGCGACAGGCGTTCGTTCTTGGGAACATCATTATAAGACCCGCCGCGCAACACCCGGTCCTTGCCGGTGGCGGGGCCGGGAGGATCCTGCGCAGGGCTGTGCAAATAATAGTTGTTCTCATGCCAATCATTTACCCACTCCGACACGTTGCCGAGAACGTCGAAAAGGCCAAAGCCATTCGGCTGCTTCTGGCCTACGGAGTGGGTGACGGCCCCGCTGTTATTTTGGTACCAGGCTGTGGCGTTCAGGTCACCGTAATACGCTTCCGTGCTTCCTCCCCGCGCGGCGTATTCCCATTCCGCTTCGGTAGGCAGGCGCCCACCCGCCCACGCGCAATACTGGCTGGCCTCATCCCAGGTTTCATTTAAAATCGGCTGGTCGTTGTCCGCCCAGGCACTGTTGAAATTCGGTGCGGGGGGCATAGCCACTCCGGTGGCGGCGGAAAACTTCTTAAAGCTGCCCGCCGTGACCTCCGTTTGCCCAAGCCAAAAACCCCGTGTAAGTGTCACCTGGTGGCGTGGGTTCTCGTCGCTGTAGCAATCGGTATCCCCCGGCGAACACCCCATCATGAAGATTCCGGCGGGAACCCAGACATACTTGAGCCCATCCTTGGAATTTACCCTGACGGTGCCGGCCACTGCCGGAAGTTCCGTGGCGTGCGCCGGACTTGCGGCGCGAACCGCGGCGATCATGGAGTCGTCCGCGCCCGCCACGCGCAGGGTTTGGATATATTCGTCGTCGGCCACGAAGTTGATGCCGTGCTGTTTTACCAATGCTGCGGCCCGCTGGCTCGGCACGCCACCCGCCACCAGGGATAGAACCTGCTTTTTGCTGAGAGGCTTGGGATTGGCTGCGCGCAATGCTTTGATGACCACCTCCTGCGCGCCTGCCTTGGTGAGGGCCTGAAGGTATTCGTCCGTAGGTGTAAAGTCGATGCCGAGTTCTTCCACCTTTTTGGCCAACTGGGTGTTGTCCATTCCGGCCTCAACCAGATTCATGATCTGTTCCTCGTTCAGAGGATGAGGCGTGGCAGACGGAGCTTGCGCTCCAATGAGAATTGCGGGCATGAAAAGCAACAACAGAAGGAATGCCTTCAAATCCCCTCCTCGATCGGCAGAAAATGCGGACCCAAGTGCGAGGCCGATTATACCTCACGGCGTAAGTGCCGGCGCCCGCCCTTTCGGTTGGTCCGCAAAGATGTTCCAGCAAGGTAGAAAATTTGGACTGGAGATAATACTGTTCACTTAACCTGACTGGGCCTAACTTGACCCCCTCACCCCCTAGCCCCTCTCCCCC
>JARLGN010000055.1 GCA_031292775.1 Acidobacteriota bacterium
GGAATGGCCAAGCCCGTACACGTCCTGGCGCGGGGCTGCGGCGTGGAGGAGATCGTCAACATGGCGTCCATCGCCGTGGTCCACGCTCAAGCAGGGGTGATGGGAATTCAGCAGCCCGCCGCACATGCCGCGAAGCCGTCGAGGGCGTGAAGTGGAATGCGTTGCGTTTTGTAGGGGCGGATCGTGAACCGCCCTGGCAACAAATTCCAGACGATTTTATAGCCATCGCAGTCAGCCAGCGCAGCGCGGCGAAGATCCCTAGTGTGTCATGCTCATGTCGCTGGACGTTCCTCCCGCGGCGGGGACGTAACATTTGAGCGTGTAATCCATCACCATGCGGTCGGCATTGAATCGCCATCCCAGGGTGCGGATGGTTCGCTTCATGCGCTTGATCCAGCCGTGGGGCAAGCCATCGCGGTCCCGCTCGTAGTAGAGAGGAATGACTTCTTCCAGGAGCACGCGATACAAGTCCTCGCGGTCACGCGCATCGTGGATGTCCACGTTGGTGTGGGTCCTGCCCGTGCCGATGGCGAAACCATTCAAGCCGTCATAAGCCTCCGCCCACCAGCCGTCCAGGACCGAGAGATTGAGGCCGCCGTTAAGGACTACTTTCTGGCCACTGGTTCCCGACGCCTCGAGCGGCCGCCGGGGATTATTGAGCCACACGTCAACACCCTGCACGAGATGCCGTCCCACATTGATGTCGTAGTCTTCCACAAAGACAAACCGGTCGGAAAATTGACGGTCGCGCATCAGGCGTGCCACTTGCTGAAGAACACGCTTGCCGGGCTCATCGCGGGGATGGGCTTTGCCGGCAAAAACAAACTGCACAGGCCGCTTGGGATCGTTAGCCAGCGCGGCGAGCTTTTCAATATCGGCCAGGATCAGGTTGGCGCGTTTGTAGGTGGCAAAGCGGCGGGCAAACCCAATGGTCAGCGCGTCCGGACTGAGCACGCGGGAGAGGCGCTGCCGGACTTCCATGGGTTCGGCGCGGCGCTCCGCCTGCTCAATGGCGCGAGCGCGGACAAACTCCAGGAGGCGCTGCTTCAAGCTGAGATGCGTTTCCCACAGTTCGCCATCATCGACGTTTTCGATTCCTTCCCAAATTCGCGGTTCACTGCTGTGCTCGTGCCAACCCGTACCGAGGTGGCGGTCGTAGAGGCGGTACATTTGCTGCGCCAGCCAACTGGGAACATGCACGCCGTTGGTGATGTGCCCAATGGGAACAGTGTCTTCCAATTGGCCGGGGTAAAGCCCCTTCCACATGGCGCGGCTCACGCGTCCATGCACCTCCGAAACCGCATTGGCGCGGCGCGAAACCTTCAAACCCAGCACCGTCATGCAGAAATCCTCATTGGCATCGGTAGGATTCTCCCGGCCAATCTCCATAAGGCGGTCCAGCGAAAGTCCCAGCCGGTCGCGCAGCGGGCCCAGATGCTCTTCCACCAGGCCGGCGTTGAATCGATCGTGGCCGGCGGGCACGGGAGTGTGGGTGGTAAAGACCACTTCCCGGGAAACGAGCCGCATGGCTTGTTCAAAGGGCAGCCCCTCATCCTCCATGCGAGCGCTAATCGCCTCCAGCACGGCGAAGGCGCTGTGTCCTTCATTCAGGTGAAGAACACCCGGCGTAATCCCCATGGCCTTCAAGGCACGCATGCCACCGACACCCAACAGCAATTCCTGGCGGACGCGCACGCGCCCATCCCCACCATACAAGCGGGAAGTCAGTTCCCGGTCTTCCGGGGCGTTTCCGGGCACATTGGAGTCAAGAAGGAGAAGATCACAGCGGCCGACTTTCAACCGCCACACCTTGGCGCGAAGAATACCGCTGCGGGTATTGATTTCCACCGTCACCGGTTCGCCTGTCTTCCCAATGGCAACTTCCATGGGCAACTGGCTGACGTCGGTCTCAAAATACTCTTCCCGCTGCCAGCCGTCCCAGTCGAGCCGCTGGCGGAAATACCCCTGGCTGTAGAAGAGCCCCACGCCTACCAGGGGAATATCAAGGTCGGAAGCGCTCTTGATGTGATCGCCGGCAAGAACGCCCAAGCCACCGGAATAGATGGGAATCGACTCATGCAGTCCAAATTCCGCGGAGAAATAGGCCACCGGACGCGGACGCAACACCCCCGCGTGAATGGCTCCCCAGGTCCGATCCCTTTGCAGGTATTCCCGCTGCCGCCGGTAGGCGTAATTGATTCGCCCGTGCAGGACAAGCTCCCGGGCGCGTCGCTCAATTCCCGCGAGCGGAAGTGGAGCCAGCACCGAAATCGGATTGTGATTGAACTGCCGCCAGCGTAGCGGGTCAAGATCCAGGAACAGACTGCCGGAGTCATGATCCCAACTCCACCAGAGGTTCCGCGCCAGCGACCAGAGCCGCTCCTGGGATGGAGCGATGAAACGGTCAAGCGTCCGGGCTTCGCTGACCACCGGGGCCACTTGCGCAGCAGCCTCCGTAAGCATGCGGCGCTCATCGTCGTTGTAAACACGGGGCGCAATCGTCTGAACCGTCAGGACGCCCTGCAACAGGCCTTGATCAATCAGGGGAACACCGAGGAACGAATTGTAAGCATCCTCGCCTGCTTCACTGAAGTATTTGAAGCGAGGATGATTCAGCACCTCTTCCACCGCCACAGGGCGCAGTTGCTCCGCCACCAGACCCACCAAACCTTCATGCGTGGCCATGCGAAGCGTGCCGATGCATTGCGGGCGCAGACCGACCGTTGCCGCCAGCACCAGGTTAACTCGATCCGGCTCCAGCAAATAAACGCAGCATACGTCAGTCCGGAAGCGCCGGGCAATCAGCGCGACGACGTTCATCAGAGTCTCGGCAGGCTTGCCTCCTTCATGCGCGAGATTCGCGATCTCCTCAATCGTCAATACGTGGCTGGCATCAAGCATATCTTCAGTTTGGCCCATTCCTTTAAGTCTCCCTTTAATCCTAGCGGCTACGATTCCCCATCGCACGGTTGCACCGGCAAAGTTGTGCCTGCCAGGGCCATGCGAGGCCCCTCAACCTTGACAACGGCCTATAGGGGTATCTCTGCATATTATAACCATAAAATGCAGTGTTCCCCTTGCCCCCATGTGCTTCAATTGGACTCGAACCGAAAACCCGCTGGATGGCGTGACCTAAAGGAACAAATCAGTAGAAATGCCCGACTGAACGGCTGAAAAAACCCCAACTTACATGCCAAGTTGCTTTTTGCTTCGAATCCTTGTTTTCGTCGGCTCAATCCGCCTGAGTTTGAAAGGAATCCGTATCCCCCAAAGCCAGTTCATAACATATCGTGGGGGCGCCAGAAAGTCAATCGCAAAGGCGCTGCTAACACACCTGTCGATCTCAATTTCCCCGCCCACCATCGTTGGCTGGAATTCTCCCCACGCGTTTGGAAGGATGGGACTTCCGCCCCGCCCTTCCGGCCGGTCGCCACGATGTTGAGGGGACTGTGGCGCATCCTACGCCGACAAAGTCAGGAGTTGCGTCAGCCTCTTGGCCGCTTCTTCCATTTGATTTGCGGAAGTAATCAGGATAATGCTGAGGTCACGGTCCCGGTTGACTTCCATGTTGAGCCAACCATCTTTGGCTGCCAATTCGCCACGCTCCAGTGGAACCCATTTCGCGTTTCGGAACTCACCCACCTGGAATTGCGCCGAAGCCGCCAAGGCGCGACTGTTGATGCGGACCCGCCCCTCTCCCATCGGCAGCAGGCACAACATCCCGGACTCCCTCAGGTCTTTATGGTCCAGGCTCATCAGCATCACTTGATTGCCGGCTTCGCAATACGCGCCGTTCGGGCCCTCGACGGAGCCGGCAGTCTCGATGGACTGGATTCCGCCGCTTGCCGTCACCGCCAGTGCACCTGGCATCCGACGGGCCAGGTCCACCCGCACCAATCCCGCGGCGGTCTGGAACCGAACCGTCTGCAACGGAGCGGAGTCGTCCCGGTTGACCAGCGTATACAGTTCATCGCCCTGGCTGGTGACGGAGCGAAAGAGGTGAATCCACGGGTTATCAGGTTCCAACACTGGCCTTCGCACGCCCGCCCAATCAAGGAAGCTCGCATAAACCATGCGCCCGTATTCCGTGGTGCGAGCGGGAGCGTGCAACTCCAGCACATCCGTGGAGTAGAACACGCGGCCGCGGCCGACGTGGTTGGTGAGGATCACCGGCGTGCCGTCAGAGGCTTCGGCGATCACCTCCGCCGTCGTGGGCTTGACGCGAATGCAGGGATAGCCGTCGTACTCCTTCAACGTCCCGAAGGCAGCACGAGGCCGAATATTCTGCTTGTGCCCTTCGAAGGCAATGTTGGGGTAGATCTCCGCTTGGAATTCCACGCCCAGCAGCTTGGCCATCCGGTCCGTGCGCGTGCGTTGGCGGTCGGGATCGTAGGAGATGTCACCGGAAACGTAGAGCGTTCCCCCACCCTGCACAAACTGGTAAACACGGTCGAATGCCGCGTCATTGGGGCAAAATGGCAAGGGATACACCAGCACCTTGCAGGTGGAAGGCAAACTCTCCAGCGAATAATCGTCAAGAGTCCCAAAATTACAGTGGAGATTCAACAGATAGCGAATGCCGTTCAGTTGCGCCTCCTGCACGGTCACGCGCTGGCCCCCCAGGCGGTGATCGTTGGCAATAAGGAAGAGCATTTCCGGCGCCTCATACTTGAAATCAAACTGCCGGAAGAACAGCGCGCTGTTACGGAAATACATCAGCGCATCGCGGCTCACCATATCGCAGGGATAATTGCTTCCCCACTCAAAAGGAAAGTCGGCGGGATATTTCCAACACCAGTTATTGACCTTGGAGCCTCCCAGGCCCACCACGTAGTGCGGAACCGTCAGGATAAGCTGGTTCTCTTCCTCCGCGCTCCGGGCCTGCTGCACGCCTCCGGCCTGCGTCCACGCCGGATGGGTCTTTACCCCGAATTCCCCAACGCTCAGGGACTTTCCGCGCGACCTCATATCCATATACCGCATGATCTGGGGAAATCTGTAAATGTCCTCCACGGGTATATCGAAGTAACCCAGGTTCAAAGGCGCCAGCGACCCAATCGACATGATGGCGTCAAACCCGTCGATTGGCATGGGGTACCACTCCGACGTGGAGATGTGGTGAGGGTCTATTTCTCGAACGGCTTCAAACTGCGCTTCCAGCCAGCGGTGTGCCAGCGTGGTGCGAAAGCGATAGAAGTCATAGGTGCGGATATCATCCCAGGTGTTCGTGCCCACCACGGGGGAAATGGCCCCGAGCTTCTCCGTGGGTGGCGAAAGATGCCATGCCGCGGCAAGGCGCTCATCGGTCCCGTGCCTTTGCTTCAAGTATTCATTGAAAAGCGCCTTCACGTCCGGAATGTCGGGATTATTGCACTGCAAATCGCCGCTCAGGCAATAAACCAATCCAGGGCTCAGACCATAGCGCCGGGCAAACATCCGCGCATGATCCAGTTGATGGCTCAGGTCGCGCTCGCTGACGGCAATGTTTACGTAAGAGATCACCACCGGGAAGAAGATGATCTTCAGTTCCTGGCAGATTTGGATTATGGCGTCCACTTCCCGCCACCAGGCCTCGGGCGGAACATCATCCAACCCGCGCCCCCCTAAGATGTGTTCATAGACCAGGAGGAACTGATCCTTGAACTTGGTAATGTCCTCATGCCACGTCTTGGCGCTTTCGAAATGATTGATGAAGGTGTGGATGTATTCGTCGGAGCCTTGCAGAAAGACCGTGCGCTCATTCCGGCGGAAATAATTATCGGAATATTTCAGCGGGAAACCGTTGCGCAGAATCTTCTCGTCCCAAACCACGAAGCCGGCCTCAACGTGGTCAATCAACTTGCCGGACTCAAACAATTCGATGCGGACGGTGTAACGCGGAAAGTCGAACTTGCCACCCGGCCAGATGGTCTTAAGGGGCACAGTTTGGTCAGGATCCAATTCAATTTCTTCAGTGTAAATAAACTGCTGCTTTTCAGAATCGGCTGCGTCAACGGCAAAACGCAATTTGAGGTGGCGCCTTTTGCTGCCAAAGTTGCTCACATAGGACAGGATTTCAACATCCTCGCCTTGCCGGTAGGAAGCGTAATTCGTCCGCGCTTCGTGCAGAAACGTCTTGCGCTGAAGCGCATCGAAGATCTCGAGCAGCGCAGCACTTGCAGTGGAATCGTTGGCGGGGAAGAGGTCGCGATCCTCCACGCCAAAGAAAGCCCAATGGCTCTTGCGGTAGAAGCCGTTGTAATGGCGCATCAGAGCCCCTGCGGCGCCCCGCAACCGCCCGAAGTTATCGTAGGCATTCAGCAAAGGAATCCACCGGGCTTTGTTACTGCCCATCATCCCGCTGGCCGCATAGCCCGTGACCTTGGCGGTAATACGGCGCTTCGTCGTCACCACATCCTGGCCGGGGGCGGTTTCCAGGTAGGCAACCTTGCGCAATCCGTAATCCGGATCAAAGACGCCAATCTGTTCGGGGGCCAGAAGCAGCCCGTCATATCCGGGTGCGCGAGCGGTATTAATGCGGATCTCATCGAAGGTCTTGCGCAGACTGACTTCATCCACCCACACGCTGCCGGTTCCCTTCAGCCCAAAGGAAACACGAATCGATGCCGCTTCCGGGTAGATCACGATGTCGTACCGATATTGCTTCCAATCGCTGCTGCCGCGGAGGCGGACGATTTCCGTGCCGGCTTCGCGAACACGCTTACCGGATTTCTGGTACTGCCCGACGGTAATGAAGGCATAGCCATCGTAGCGGCCATCAATACTCGCCTTCGCCCAACACGAGAAATGAAACCGCTCCCTTTCGTGCTGAACCGAAGCCTCGAATTCCCACGTCGAGGTCTCGCAACAAACATCATCGCCATGCTTGACTTGGGCGGACTGTGTTCCACTATGAGCATGGCTCGAATCCAGCAGACACGTTCGAGGATTGGAAATCTTCCAGCCAGCGCCGAGGCAGTCTTTGAGGGTTGCCTCAAAGTTCCCTTCCCGCACCACTTCCATTCCCGGATCATCCGCGAGGGCTTGGCTCTCCGTAACCCATCCGTTCTTGCCTTTCAACAACGGGTTATTGAAGGCATAACCGCCGGCGGCGAAGAAACTGCCCCCCTGTTTCAGGAAGGTTTGAAGCGCCGCCTGGGCATTCGCGGGGAAGGAAGCACCATAAGGCAGGACCACCACGTCAAACCGTTCGCGGGTAAATTGATTGGAGTCCGCAAGCTGGGCAGACGTGATGAATTCCACCTTGTAACCAGCCGTTTGAAGTGTATGCCCGATCGATTCAGGGTCAGAAGCGGTGCCCTCCACCGGGACGTGATCGCGCCAGATCGCGACGTTCGCCAGGGATTTTCGCGAGGGGGAGGGATACCCCTTCAGTTCATCGCGGGGAACGACGTCCGCAGTTTTGGCCACTTCGGAGCCTTCAACCACGGTGACATCCGCAAACCATGCTTCGCCCTTTGCGCGGTAAAGGCCCAGCGAGAGTTCCAGCCAAGTGGTTTCCAGGCGCCACTCCGACGGCAGCGCACAGAGGAACGTATAGGAAAACGGCGTCCAATCGTGCGTGCCGGTGAGCTTCGCAAAAGTGTGCTCATCAGCGGCCTTGCGCCCCACAAATTCATACTGGCCCAGCATCATTACGGCGCCTCCGCCATCTTCCAACGCCTCAACTTCGCGCGTGCGCATGAAGCCGTGAACGGTGTAAGTCTTCCCTGACTCGGGAGAAAGGATGGTCGCTCGCGCGGTGGAGGATCCAAGAGCTTTGACGTGCAGCACTTCCGGACTGGGCGCACCGTGTGCTGAAACAATCTCGCACGCGGGCCCCCAATCCCATCCGCGGCCCTGGTGATGAAAGCCGCCGTCTTCCAGCAAGGTTGACTTCCCCGCTCCGGCGGGCGAACCTTCCGGGCCGCTGGAAAAGCCACACGGGGAGTTCACCGGCTGTGCCGCCCGTGCAACTGCTGCCCAGCCCATTACCAGTGAACTCCACTGGATAAACCGACGCCGTGAAACATCGGGGAGATTTCGACTGGGGGGGTGTACGCACGTCACTTCATTTGAATCGTCGCCCATCACGACCTCCGGGGGAAATAACGCTCATCTGAAGCACGAACTGATTGCTGCGGGAATCCTACGCGCGGCGACTACTTGCTCGCGTTCGCAACCTTGAAAGCATCGGCCAGTGACACCACATGCAGATTCGCCTTCAGCCGGTCCAGCGTCTCGCGGCTCTTCACCAACACCACCGCCGCCTCGCCGGGTAGCAGATCGAAATAGTTGTCAGACAGCTCCGGGCTCAAAGCGCCAAAGGTCACGTAGACGCTTCGCGCCAGCACCGGCGACGAAAGCTTCAAATGGTACCCGTCCGCTGCCTGGGTCAATTCGGTGCTGATGTGCGCTTCCGGCAAAATCACCTGCTTGGTCGGTACGAGGTAGATCAGGTTGCGAGATATGCTCTTTCCATCCACAACCAGTTCCGCCATCACGAATA
Source organism: Acidobacteriota bacterium (assembly GCA_031292775.1). GTDB lineage: Bacteria > Acidobacteriota > Terriglobia > UBA7540 > UBA7540 > Bog-366. The sequence continues at coordinate 8,489 of JARLGN010000055.1, forward strand.
CGCTCGTGCTGTCGATGCTATCGACCCCGCCCAGGTCCGCCAATGGCCGTTGCCAGTACACCTGGCTTGAGAGCGCCGGCACGTTCACCGGCTGGAGGGCTTCCTTCACCACCTTGCCGTCGAAATCGACGATGCGCACGCGCAGTTGGCCGCTCACCGGTTGCACCTTGTCCGAAACGATATACGCCTTCAAGATGCCGTCTTCAACATGTGGCGACACGAGCACGGGGGCATAGAAGCGGCGCGCATAATACTGCAAGGCCTTCCATCGTCCGTAGTAATCAATGCTTGACCACGACGCCACCGGCCAGCAGTCATTCAGTTGCCAGAAGATGGACCCCATCGTCTCCGGCCGGCTGCGCCGGAGATGCTCCGCTCCGATCTTGATCCCCTCAGCCTGCAGCACCTGGCTGACGTAGAGGAATGACGCAAAATCCTTTGGCGCCGGATAATCCTTGAGCAGATAGTCCTGAATGAGCGAATTGCCTTCGTTGTTCTTCTGGTGGGCAAGCATCACCGGCGTGAAGATGCCCGTGCGATCCTCGGGCGACGTGAAGGCTTCGATCGTCTTCATCTCCGGGAACGACTGGAATCCGTATTCCGTCACAAAGCGCGCATGATGCTGTTCGTAGGTTGAAAACGGCACGCGTCCATGCCATACATCCCAGATATGCGCGTCGCCCGTCTGGAAGGTCGGGGACGTTTCCTCGTAGTCGGCGCTGGGCGAACTTGGCCAGTACGGACGCAGGGGATCCAGCCGCTCCACCACCGAAGGAATTACGCCGCTGAAGGTGGAAACATAGTCCTGCCACATCTGGATGCGCACGTCTGCCGGCAATTGCTGGCGATCCTTCCAGAAGATCGCTTCTTCCGTCTCGTTGTTCCCACTCCAAATGACGATGCTCGGATGATCGCGCAGTCTCTTCACCTGGTCTTCGATCTCCGCCGCCACGTTCAGCTTCCAGCTATACAATCCGGGCTGCCAATCATTACCGAACATGAAGTCCTGCCATAGCATGATGCCGAGTTCGTCGCAGAGCTTGTAGAACTCCTCACTCTCGTAGTAGCCGCCGCCCCACAGGCGGAGCATGTTCATGTTGGCGTCTTTCGCCGACTGCAATATCCGCCGGTAATTCTCCTCCGTCACCCGGTTGGGGAAACTGTCGAACGGAATCACGTCCGCACCCTTGCCGAAGACCGGGATGCCGTTGACCACAAACTCGAACGATCGCCCCCACTTATCCAGGTCGCGCCGCAATACCACGGAGCGCAGGCCTGTACTGACGGCACGATGATCCTCCATCTGGCCCTGTGCCTTCACCTCTGCCGTAAACGTATAGAGCGGCTGCGCGCCGTACCCCGCTGGATACCAGAGATCCGGCTTGGCAATCTCCAGCGGCAGATCAATGTGATTCACACCCACATGGAGCGACACGCTGCGTGTTGATGCCCCCGGCTTGCCACCCTGCGAGTACCGGATGCTCACCTCCGCGGTTGCATTCTCTGTAGCCGTCACCTCCACCTCGCCGTTCAAATGCGCCACAGCCGCTGTTACGTCAAGCTGGCGAATATGCAGGTTGGAGATGCGCGCTTCGTCCCAGGCCTCCAGATGGACCGGTCGCCAGATGCCGCTGGTCACAAAGGTCGGGCCCCAATCCCACCCATATTCATATGCGGCCTTGCGAACGTACGTCTTCTCTTCCACGTGTGTCTTCATACGCCACGGATCGGCTGACGCTGCCTGTCCCGCTGCCGTGTCCGGCGAAGGAAACACCACGCGCAACTGGTTCGCCCCGGAGTGCAGTACGGGCTTCACGTTCACGCGCCAGATGCGAAACATGTTATTCGCCACAAGCACCTGAGAACCGTTCAAGAACACCTCGGCGTATGCATCCAATCCGTCGAAGACCAGTTCCAGATTTCGTTTTTTGAGGGTCTCGGGAGTGATATTGATCGTCGTCCGATACTCCCAGCTCGCGACTTCAATCCACTGCAGCTTGGCTTCGTTGTCACGGTAGAAGGGATCGGGAATGAGTTTGTTCCGCAGCAGGTCGAGGTGCACGTCACCCGGCACCTTGGCTGGCCGCCACACCCCGCCGTCGCTGTTTGGCGGCGCCACTTGCCGAAATTCCCAACCCTCACTGATGACGATATCAGTCCGGGCTGCCTCACCCTGCGCTGCCGCCAACCCGGTAGCAAGGCAGACCATCACCACGATAATTAGAGTTCCCAGTCTCGTGTGTCGCATGATTCCCCCTTGATCAGAAAAAGGGCAGCACAGCGGAGCCGCAACCAAATTTTCGCGGGGCGGACGAAGAGACCCCTCATCCGCTTCGTACCTCAGCACCTTCTCCCCTTGGAGAAGGTGGTAGTTAGACTGCCCTCTCCGAGGGGAGAGGGTGTCCCGATGCATCGGGACGGGTGAGGGGTCTCTTCTCTCGACCTCCCACTTTCAACGTCTACACAAAAGTGTTTGCTTAAAAAACAAGAATATACGGTATTGCAATGCAAAGCGTGTCCACTCCGCAAGAAATGACCCCTTCCAGCCCCAGATGAAAAGCACTCATCGCACCACTGGCTCCAATGCTGTTCACCTGAGCTGACTGGTCCCAGCTCGCCCCCCTCACCCCCGACCCCCATCGCCGCTAGAATAACGGTCGGCCAGCCGCAAGAGCCCGTGAAACGGGCGTCGTCATTTAGCCCACGGCGAGCCAGCCGTGGGAATGTGGCCACGACAAATGATGCTGTGAGCCCCGGAGGGGCGATGTCAGGACATCCTGACACCGCCCCTCCGGGGCTGGTCGAAAATTCGGCGCGTACACCCATGGCTGGCTCGCCATGGGCTAGATGACCTCACCCGCTACGCGGGCTGCTCGCCAACGGTGCTTTATTCTAGCGCCTTTGGGGGCCGGGGATGAGGGGGTCGAGTTGGGGCCAGTCAGCTTGAGTGAACACTACTGCCCCCACCTCGAATTCCTCATCAACTCGCCAGGCTTCCCGACCAACCCAGGATTCCTATCGCAACTAAAAGGATTGCCAGTCCCACCATCATCCAGCGGCGGGCCGCAGCGGAACTGAGCTTCCACTCTCCCGTCAGGAATCCAACGCAGTTTGCCGTAACAAGGCTCACGACCAAACTGAGCGGCCAGCCGATGGCCGGTCCAAGTTTGCCTAGCTTGGGCGAAGCCGCGCCATAAACAAAAATACCCCCGCCCCACAACAAGCCCATCAGAATCGCAAGTATGTAAAGGGGCACGGCCTTGGGTTGCCGGAAGTTGGACCACGTCCGGTTCTTGCCCAACAGGTATATGCAATAGCCCAGATTGGCAATGGCGCCGCTGCCCAGCACCAATAACCAGATCACATTGGAGCCGGCGAACGGGCTGTTGCCGGCTTGAACGGCACTGGTCATGATTGCCTGCGACAAGCTATAGCCCACATTGAAGAGAGCGGAGATAACACCGGCGCCGGCACAGATCAGCAGCCCCACCCAGAAAGGACGGGCGGTGCCTACCATTTGCCGTGTGGCGCCGGACCCTTCCTTTTCGCTCCGCTCGCGCAGGACTCCCGCATACCCGCAAAAGGCCATGCCGGCCAAAGCCGTAACCGTTCCCAGCATGATGGCCTTACCCTGCGGTTGGGCGAGCCGCTCCGGCGCCAGGATGAGAAGGGGCAACACCGATCCCAGAGACGCGCTGGTGGCCAGAACCAGAGTGTTTGCCATGGAAATACCGATGGCGCTTACGCCCAGCCCGAACAGAACGGCTCCAAATCCCCAAATGAAACCTGTCGCGAGCGCGATTATTTCGGCACGCGCCGGCGCTGCCGCGAGAACCTGCAAAGGATTCGTAACGGTCAGAATCAACACGACCGGCGGCATGACCACGCAGGCGACCACGGTAAAAATAGCCCAGACGTTTTCCCACGACCACCGGCCCAGGTAACGCATGGGCAGGGTAAAGGTTCCATTCATCAGGCCGGAAATGACAGCCAATGAAATCCCAAAATATATCAATGAGTTATTCATCATATTGATCCCGTAAACTGGGTTAGGAAGCGTGGCGCGGACCTGTTTTGTAGGACCGCGCCACACGCCTCCAGGTCACACACCAGAGGTTTACTTGCCGATGGTCGCGGCGTCAAACCCCTCTTCCAACGCGGCAATCTTGGAGAGCCACACTTTATACTGGGCCAGAGAATAGGGCGGCATGCCTTGCAGATAATGGTTGGCGTACTTCTTGCCGTTTGCCGTCCATTCAATCAGAAAGAGCCGCTTGCCGGAATGGAATACTGGAATGGTTCCGAGTTCGAGATTCTCATTGGCTTTGCTGGCGTAGTCCCCTTCGAGCAAGGTTTCTCCCGAGTCGGCATCCCAAACGCGGTAATGCCCGCTGGCATCTTCGCGCGAGTCATTTCCGGCCACCACGCGGCAGTGCCAGTTCTTGGGCTCATCCACCATGACAACGACCGGCTCCTGCACACGGCGGATATAGTAATAGGCAAGCTTCTTGTTGAAGAAGTAGTCAACGATCGCGTCGGAAATCTGCGGCCAGCCGTCCATGACGTTCCACCAAACCAGGCCGGTGCTGTTCCATTTCCGGAGGCGGGTCATTTCGATCAGAAACTTCATGGCCTCGGCCTGCGAGACCTGCGAAGCCAGGATGAAGTCCTCGATCTTGTCCGGCACCACCCCGAAGAGCTCCTGGACTTGATTGGCCATCAGCTTGATGCGATAAGGATTCCCCGCCCAATCCACGGAGTGCAGGACCCACTGCGGGTCGTTGGTGGCGGGCCACAGGTGCTGCCCGTCGATGAAACCCTTCAGAGAAGACAGGCTGGGGCAGCCGTGATAGCCCGCCTCGCTGACAAATTCCGCCGTGTGCTCCGTGTAATAGGTGCTCTTGAAATAGTCGCGCGGGCCCCACAGATGCTCTTCCGGCATCAGCCGGTGATCCCCTTTGGCCGCCACTTCCGGGGAAATGTAGGGTGAGCTGGGAAGATACGGCCGGTAAGGATCGCAGCGAAACACCACATCAGGAATAACTTCGCGGTTGATCTTGTTCTTCGCCGGGTCCAGGCCGTGGAACAGGTAGGCCCCATCAACCTCGTTGTCGCCCGTCCAGAGAACCAGGGAAGGATGATTCCGTAATTTACTGACCACCGAAACAGCCTCTTTCCTGATGATGTCCAGGAAGTCGTCCGTGAGCGGATAGACGGCGTCGGCCATGGCAAAGTCCTGCCACACCATGATCCCATTGCGGTCGCAGATGTTGAAGAAGGCGTCGTCTTCATAAACATTGCCGCCCCAACTTCGCAGGAAATTGCACTTCAGGTCAACGAAGAGCGCCATAATTTTCTCATAGCGCCCGGCATCGCGGCTGTGAAAGGCGTCGGCGGGAACCCAGTTGGAACCCTTCACCATAATCGGCACGCCGTTCACCTTGAACATGAACTGGCCGGGCTTTTCCATGGTCGTGATTTCGGTGCGAATCAACTCGGCTTTACGAATTCCGATAGTGTCCTGGCGTGAAGCCACCACCTGATCGCCCTGAAGAAGGTCGGTCGTGACGTTGTAGAGGCTCGCGTCGCCATAACCCCTTGGCCACCACAGCTTGGGATTCTTGACCTCAATCTCCATCCTTCCCACCGGGAATTCCACCTTTTGTGTGTAAGTAAAAGTGCCGTCGCCGCACTGTGCCCGGAGCCGCAGGCGCAATTGCGGAATCAGTTCCAGTTCGGTCTTGAGCTGGTAGGTGACCACAAGGCTGGCGTGCGTCGCGTCCGCCTCCAGCGTGGTGAAGTACATCGTGGTGATTTCTTGCGGGGCATGAATCACCAGTTCCACCGGGCGCCACAAGCCAGCCGTCACCGCGCGCGGCATGATGTCCCAGCCGTAACTATGCGCCGGCCGCCGGATCCAATTGGCCTCCTGATTTGTATCCAGGGCTTTGACGGTGTAGGCCGGGTCGTATTCTTTGCCGGCGGCTTCGATGATGGGTGACCGCAGCCGGATGGTAATCACATTGGGCGCCGTCGCATTCAGTTTCCCCGTCACATCAAAGCTGTAATCAATCATCGAGTCCTGCGATTCGCCGATGATTTTCCCGTTCAGCCAATAGGTAGCGAGGCAGTCGACTCCACGAAAGTGTAGTTCCAACTTGCGGCCTGCCGTGCCTGCGGGGGTGGCAAACTCGCGCTGGTACCACCACTCGTACAGTTCGTAAGGCTTCAGCTTCTTGATGTTCTCGCCAAAGAACAGGTCAGCGGGCAGTATTCCCTGACGCGACAGATCAAGAGCTGTCTCTCCGGGAACCATCGCTTCGATGGGAGTCAACCCGTGGGTCTTCAGTTGGTCGGGGTTGGTAATCTGAAATTTGCCCTGGGGAAAATAGAAAAGCTTCCAAGCGCCATTCAGGCTGACATGAGCCGCTCCCGAAGGGGGATTCTCGCTGGTTGCGGCAAGGCTTGTGCGCACCGGCAAGCACAACGCCATTGCAATTAAATATAAAGTCAATAAATTTGATCGGACTTGCTTCGTGCCCATATCTCCTCCTTATGTGTACGCCGAGAGCGGGGTCGACGGCGGCACATCATATCTGAAAAGAGGAGCGGCATAAACAGGATTCACTCGACCATTGAAGGTTGCTAACAAAAAGTCCATGAATCGGGCATCGGAGCTCGCCGAGAGTGAGTGGGCTCAATCCACGATTTGCGAAGGCTGCGCCGGGGCTTCCCTAAGTACGGGCACAGTCTTTCCCGAGACAAAGAGCCAGCAGTGGCGGGCCGACTCGATGAAAATGATAATTGTGAGGATCATCAGTCCGGCGGCAATTGCGGCATCCAGGCGGTCGTTGAAAATCAAACGCTGGATATCGGCAACGGTTCCAGTCTGGACAACCCCGGCTGTGAGTTGGGCGGAAAGGAATCGGGCATGAGACAGAAAGCCGAGCCGCGGGTCGGCACTCCAGATCTTTTCGGCGCTGGCAGTTATCGTGACAACAAGCAGCCATGCCAGCGTTGTAAGAGTCACCCAGCACCAGCGCGCCTTTCGCATTTTGATGAGAATGGTAGTGGCAACGCATAAGGAGATCGCGGCAAGGGCCTGATTGGCAATTCCAAAAAGGGGCCACAAGCTATTGATTCCTCCCAAAGGATCCACGACCCCTTGATAGAGAAAATAACCCCACGCGGCAACGATAACCGCACTCGTAAAGAAAACGCTGGGATACCAGCTTGTCCTCCCCATTGGCTTCCAAAAATGGCCGAGCAGGTCTTGCAACATAAAGCGGCCCACGCGAGTGCCGGCGTCGAGAAGAGTCAGGATGAAAAGGGCTTCAAACATGATGGCGAAGTGGTACCAGACGCCCACCCAAGCCGAACTCCCCATGATCGAAGAGAAAATGTCAGCCATGCCCACTGCCAATGACGGAGCGCCGCCAGTTCGGTTGAAGAGTGTCTGCTCGCCCATTCGATGCGCCAACACCGCCATCTGCTGCGCGGACACGGGGAATCCCCATGCCGAAATCGTGGCCGCGGCCTTCTCCGGCAATGCACCGACGATGCCGGCGGGACTGTTGATGGCAAAATACACGCCGGGATGAAGCACCGATGCCGCCACCATGGCCATCACCGCCACAAAGGACTCCACCAACATGCTGCCGTAACCAACCATTCGTGCCTGGGTTTCCTTACCCAACAACTTGGGAGTCGTCCCGCAGCAGATCAGGGAGTGAAATCCTGAAATCGCTCCACAGGCAATGGTGATGAAGCAAAAGGGGAAAACCTTGCCCGCAAAAATTGGACCGGTTCCATCGGTGAATCGGGTAAGTGGAGGCAGCAACATGCTGGGGCGCGCAACCAATATCCCCACAGCCAGAGCAAGGATCGTGCCGATTTTGACGAAGGTGCTCAAGTAGCCGCGCGGGGCAAGTAAGAGCCAGATGGGCAGGACAGAAGCAACGAATCCATAAATGATGATTAACACCGCCAGGGTGGGAGCGCTGAGATTGAAAAAGGGGCCAAGGACGGGAGACTCCGCCACATACTTTCCCCCCACCACGGCTGCCAGCAACAGCACGATGCCAAACACCGATGACTCCAGGATGCCGGTGGGGCGCAGGTAGCGGACGTACAAACCCATCAGGACCGCAATCGGGATGGTCATGGCGATGGTAAACACGCCCCAAGGGCTGCCTTTAAGGGCGTTGACCACCACGAGGCCGATTACCGCAATCAGAATAATTGTGATGAACAGAATCCCTGCGAATGCCAGGTAACCGCCCAGATCGCTGATTTCTTCCTTGGCCATCTGGCCCAGCGACTTCCCATCGCGGCGGATGGAACAAAACAGAGTGACGAAATCGTGCACCGCGCCGCCGAGCACGCCGCCAATGACAATCCAAAGCGTGCCGGGTAAATATCCAAACTGCGCGGCCAGAACGGGGCCCACCAAAGGCCCGGGACCGGCTATAGCCGAAAAGTGATGACCAAAAACAACCCACTTGTTGGTGGGAACGAAGTCGCGGCCGTCATCCAAACGCTCCGCCGGCGTGGCACGATTTCCATCCAACTCCAGAATACGGTAGGCCACCCAGCGGCTATAGAAGCGGTAACCCAGTGCGTACACGCACGCCGCGGCGGCTAACAGCCACACCGCGTTGATGGGCTCTCCGCGGGATACGGCGATGGCGCCGAGGCTTATACTCCCCACTGCGGCAATAAGAGCCCAACCGAACTTCTTGGAAATTGACATTTCGAAATCGCACCCATGCGCCTTCGGCTTGCTTGGAATCTGCCAAGCCGGCGTGGCGCCACAATCAAATTGAGATAGCCGCTCGATCCTTCACGGTGCCGAGCCAAGGGCAACTAACCGCCAGCTTACTGTTCCAGCACGTTGACTTCATGGATTGGTCCACCCGCCCTCGGCACGAGCAGGGTCTTGATTTCCAAAGGCCGGAAGGTCCCCGTCCATCGGCGCTTCACCAAGCCAAGCTCAAGCGTCGCCCGGACAGGGTGGCCTGCCGTCTCGTAGCAGCGGACAATGAGGTCGTTACCAACTTCCGCCTTCTTCACCACGGACACGACAACATCCGGCACATCCACGGAAAGAAATGAGGCGGCGAGCGGCCTGCTTCCGCGATGAATCCCCTGGTACAGAACCGGCACGGGGGCCGTAAACTCCTCGGCTCGCCGCACCACGTCCGCATCCGGCCATGCCCCTTGGTGCGGTGTTAATAACATTCGAAACGTCTGTTCTCCCTGATCCTGCCATTGGTACTCGCCATTCGGGTCCACACGGCGGGGAATGTGTTGCGCGTAGACGGCCCCGCGCGCGATGGAGATTCGCAAATCGTTCCGTTGCACGCTGTAACCGTACTTGGCATCGTTGATGATCGTGAGACCATACCCACCACCCGGGCGATCGCAGGAAAGATCCACCCAACGCTGCCCGGGTTCCTCATCCCCATTGGCTTTGCGCGTTATGTACCCATATGGGATTTCGTAAGTGGGCCGCGGGCTTTCCACGTCCAGAGGGAAAGAGAACTTCAGCACCTTTAGGTGCTCGTGCCAGTCGAGGAGCACGCGGGCTTCCAGGCTTCGGCTGCCGGCGTGGAGGATCCAATCCGTCTGAAGCGAGGATGCCCCATAGCTGGTCCGTTCGCGGATCGACGCCCGCACCGGGCCGTTCTCCATTACGCGGAAGCGCGCGTTACCAAAGTGGCCGACTTCATCTGTATAAGCGCGAACATCATGGCTCCAGGTGTCGCTGGGGTCGTCCAGAACCACAGCGCGGGCGCCGCCAGTGCCCCGAAATACTTCAGCCTTTGCGTCCTTGTCGTAAATCGCGAGCGTGCCGCTGTCATCGAAGCTTACGCGCAGGTGTTCGTTTTCAAGTTCCTTTTCCGAAGCATGAACAGTGGATGCCGGTGGTGCACCTGCCTGCGCCTTTCGCAATCGAAACTGCCGATACCCAAAAGCGGGCACTGGCGCGGCGAAGACCAGCTTGACGCGGTGGTCCGTAATCGTTGAGGCCTGCGTCCATTGATGAGGAATGGAATTCCCCCGCTCATCTTCAAGCAAACTGACCTGCGTTTGCGCCTGGTCGGCAAATTCAA
>JARLGN010000425.1 GCA_031292775.1 Acidobacteriota bacterium
CCCCGAATCCCGAGTCCCGAGTCCCGAGCCCCGAGCCCCGACTTCTTTCACTACCGTGATGGCGAATTCTTCTGCGAGGATTTGTCCCTTGCGTCGCTCGCCGACCGCTTCGGCACGCCCGCGTATATTTACAGTCAAAGCGCGATTCTTCACAATTACGAGCGTCTGCGCGGAACGTTGGCGCGCATTCCCGGATTGATATGCTACTCGGTTAAAGCCAACTCCCATCTCCGCATTCTGAGTTTGTTGCGGCAGGCGGGTGCGGGGTTCGATGTGGTCTCAGGCGGAGAGTTGGCGCGCGCGTTGCGTGCCGGAGCCCCACCCGACACCATTGTCTTTTCCGGAGTGGGGAAGACGCAGGATGAAATTGACGCGGGGTTGGCCGCGGGCATCCTGATGTTCAATGTGGAATCGGCGGGCGAGCTCGACCTCATTGAAAGTCGCGCCCGCGCCCTCCAAAAGGTGGGACGAATTTCCATCCGCGTAAATCCCGACGTGGAGGCGGACACGCACCCGTACATTTCCACCGGGCAGAACATTCACAAGTTTGGCGTGCCCAAGGATGAGGCTCCGGAGCTCTACCATCGCGCCGCGCGCTCTTCCCATCTGAAGGTGCAGGGAGTGGCGTGCCACATCGGCTCGCAAATTCTGGATGTGGACCCTTTCCTGAAGGCACTCGATGAAATCCTGATCATCGCCCTGCAGCTCGCCGCGGAGGGTATTGCCATCGAGGTGCTCGATTTGGGCGGCGGGTACGGAATCACTTACAACACCGAGCGGCCTCTGGACGTGGAACTGATGGCGCGGGGCCTGGAACAGCGGCTTCGCCAGGCTTCCTTGCGCCTCATTATCGAGCCCGGACGCGCCCTGGTGGGCAATGCCGGGGCACTGATAACCCGTGTGCTCTATGTGAAAAAGAACCTGCAGAAGAATTTCGTAATCATCGACGCAGGCATGAATGACCTCATGCGGCCAGCCCTCTACGGTTCCTACCATGAGATCGTTCCTGCGCGGGGCGGAACCAAGGAACGCTTGCAGGCAGACATTGTTGGGCCACTATGCGAAACCGGGGACTTCTTCGCCCACGATCGCGACATACCCAAAGTCCAACCCGGCGATCTGCTCGCGGTTCTGACCACCGGCGCTTATGGATTCGTCCTCTCGTCCAATTACAACACCCGGCCCCGCCCCGCCGAAGTTCTGGTGCGCGGAGCCGAGGCAGAGTTGATTCGCGCCCGTGAAACCGTGGAGGACTTGATGGCCGGGGAGAGAATCTAGGAGTCAGGAGTTAGGGGGGAGGATTTAGGATTCAGGATTTTCCGTAGCGGTGGGTTTATCCCGCCACCCTCCGTAGAACACATCAGGAAATACAACGCCACGGATTCACACGGATTCGCACGGATCAAAACAGAGGCTTTATCTGTGCTGATCTGTGCTCATCCGCGGCTTCGATTATTCTTCCCGCATTCCAAAGCGCAGGGTTTTCGTGCTGCCTCTGCGTCTCTGCGCGAGAATGTTTTTGTTCTTGCAGGTCCGTAGCGGCGGGTTACTGCCACCACAGTAGCGCCGCCTGGGGCTCGTCCCTCCCGCCCTATTTCCCCCCGGGCGGCAGGCGATCCTTTTCCGTCTTGATTCGCCAGCAACACAGCGAAAAGGGCAAGAAGGATATTGGCCGTCGGGATCTTCCTGGCCAGCGATGGACGGGGGGTGGCAGTGGCGATGTTTTGAATTCACAGCCCTCGCTCCCTGGGGGAGAGGGCTCGCGGCCGGCGTTTTCATCAGCCGGGGCGAGACAGGCTAGGGGGTCGGGGGAATGAATGAGAAGTATTCTTGAAACCGCCCATGCGCACAGTTTCAAACTTCTTCCTGGGTTTTGTAGCCGCATGCTTCCCGGCAGTCAGCGCAGTAGTACTGGCCGTCTTCGGTGAGGCGTACCCGATAATCCGTTTGGCAAATGGCGCAATACTTGATGCAATCGCAGCGATCCTCGAGCCGGCCGCATACTCCGCACTTGAATTCCTTGTAACCCATGGCTCGCGCCTCACTTTCAGGATTGGATTCCTGGTTGCTATTCTGACGCCAGGCGCTAACAAAATCAAACCGCGAACGGAGCGAGGCCGCCGCGAAAGAGCAGAGATGATGGCGTAAAGCCGACGCTACGGCAAACTGCGTCGCCACCCTGCCTGCCTTGACCGGTTTGCAATGACTGTGTTAGGTTGAATTTCTGTCTACGTTTTCTCGATTTAAGTGGAGGGATGGGCTTGATCGCTACCGCGGGAGAGGCGCTAAAGCGCACCGCCCTGAATGCCATCCATCGGGCGAGTGGAGCCAAGATGGTGGATTACTGCGGCTGGGATATGCCGGTGGAATACTCCGGCATCACCCGCGAGCACGTTGCCGTGCGCACGGCCGCCGGGCTCTTTGATGTGAGCCACATGGGCGAAATCGAGGTCCGCGGCCCCCAGGCTCTGGCACTGCTGCAGCACGTAACTTCCAATGATGCCTCCCACTTGCAGAATTTTCAGGCCCAATACAGCGCGCTGATGCTGCCGAACGGCAGCGCCATTGATGATTGCGTGGTGCACCGGTTCGCAGCGGACCATTACTTTATTTGTGTAAACGCTGCGAACACTGACAAGGACTATGCCTGGGTGGTTCAATGCAATACATTTGGCGCGCTGGTGCAAAATGTTTCCGCGCAATACTCGCAAATTGCGTTGCAGGGTCCGCGCGCGCTTGAGATCATGGCAAAAGTAACGGAGCCAGATCCCCAGGATTTGAAATATTACTGGTTCCGGCAAGCCCGCTGCGCCGGCGTTGATGGCATTCTGGCAAGGACCGGCTACACCGGAGAAGACGGTTTCGAATTCTATTTTCCCCCGGCCTCCTCCGAGCATTTGTGGAACACCTTATTGGACGCGGGCAAGGCGGCGGGTCTGATTCCCGCGGGACTTGGCGCGCGCAACACACTGCGGCTGGAAGCGGGATTTGCACTCTACGGGCACGAACTGGATGAGCAGACCACACTTCTCGAAGCCAACCTGGGCTGGATTACGAAACTCGAGAAGGGAAGCTTTATCGGCCGGGACGTCCTGCTGCGGCAGCGTGCTGAGGGAGTGGCCAAAAAGCTGATCGGATTTGAGATGATCGATCGCGCCCCGGCGCGCGATGGTTATCCGGTTTGGATCGACGGGAAGAAGGTTGGCATCGTCACCAGCGGCTCCCCCGCTCCGTATCTCAAGAAGAATATCGGCATGGCTTTCGTTCCGCCGGATTCTGCCCGGACGGGCCGTGAGATACAGATTGAAATCAGAGGGCGACAGGCTTCGGCGCGAATTGTTTCATTGCCGTTCTACAAACGGCCGAAGTAAAAGAGGAAGATTTGCTTGAATTGACTTCCCTTGCCCCTTGGCGGAGAGGGATGTAAATTCAAGTCATCGCACGCCGACCGGCTGATGAGAGCAGGCAGGCCGGGGCGAACATTCAAGGAAGAGGATATCCACATGTACCCTCCAGAATTCCTTTACACCAAAGACCACGAGTGGATCCAGGTGGACGAGTCCGTGGGAACCATCGGCATTACCGATTATGCGCAAAAGGAATTGGGTGATGTCGTTTTCGTGGAACTGCCCAAAGCGGGCGACCACGTGGCGGCAGCGGAGTCATTCGGGACGGTGGAGTCGGTCAAAGCCGTTTCCGAGCTTTTCTCGCCCGTGACCGGCGAGGTGACTTCCGTCAACGGCAAGCTGAACAACAACCCTGAGTTGGTCAATTCCGATCCCCATGGCGACGCGTGGCTGATCCGCGTGCAGCTTACCGATCGCGACGAAATTGACAAGTTGATGACCGCGGATGAATACGAGGCGTACATCAAGCAGGAAAAGGCCGATTGATGCGTTATTTGCCGAACTCGCCTGCCGACCGCCAGGCCATGCTCAGTGCCACCGGCCACGCCCACATTGATGAACTCTTCACGCAAATCGAAGCGGATCTAAGGCTCAAAGGAAAACTGAACCTTCCTGGGCCGCTCTCCGAGGGAGAAATCCTGGAGTTCTTCCAACAGGCAGCGGCGGAAAGCAGCCGTGAATATGTTTCCCTGCTGGGGGCGGGAGCTTATTCGCACTATTGCCCCGTCGCCGTTGATGCCATGCTCTCGCGCGGCGAATTCTTTACCGCCTACACTCCTTACCAGGCGGAAATCGCCCAGGGAACCCTGCAGGCGATGTTTGAGTTTCAAACCATGATGACGCAGCTCACCGGCCAGGAGGTGAGCAACGCCTCGCTTTATGATGGCTCCACCGCAACCACGGAAGCTGCGTTGATGGCTCTGCGCGTCACCCGGCGCCGTCGCGTGGTGGTGGCGCAAACGCTGCATCCCGAATACCGCCAGGTGCTTCGGACTTTCATCCGCAATCAGGATGTGGATCTGGTGGAAGTTCCCTGCCTGTCCTCCGGACAGATCGACGCCGCCCAA
>JARLGN010000426.1 GCA_031292775.1 Acidobacteriota bacterium
ACGGTTAACGGTTCCAGCGCCATACCGCACTTTGGACAAGTGCCTGGACCGAGTTGGCGAACCTCCGGATCCATGGGGCAGGTATAAATGGCAGTGCGGTCTACTGGCGTGGTGTCAATGCGGTCGGAGGGCGGGGCGAGAAAATGTTCGGGGTTGGCCTGGAATTGTTCCAGGCAAGACTCATTACAAAAGTAAAATTGCTCGCCCTTGTATTGAAAGGTACCCGCCGCATCTTCGGGGGTAACCTCCATGCCGCACACTGGATCAATCATGGGAACGCCTCAGTTCAATTTTATGCCAGGGGATGGCGAGCCAACAAGGTTTGAGTGTCTCTTCTCATTAGCATAGCAATGGCGGAGGCATCCCTATGTTAGAATCGGCGCACCTGAAATGCCTCAAGGAGGGAAGCCCATGGCGATAAAGACCAAGCCAACAAGAGCAGCCAGGAAAGTTGACCCTGCGGTGGCGGCGACCTTAACCGGAATTATCTATCAGGCAAAGTTATTTAACCGCCAGGCAAGGGTCGCCGTTCCAGAGGAAGAAGTGGTTGCGGAGGTAATCTGCCTGTGGCGGATCGTGGTTGACGCCATGAAAGCTGACACGATCCCGACCTTAAGAACGTAGCAAGATGATGAAGATGCCGGTGGGCTACGTAGCGGCGGATTTTCCCCGCCACGTATCTAATGCGTTCGAAGCTTGATGGTGGCATAAAACCGCCGTCACACTTTTCCCGGGGAGCAGTGACGTCAGCGGTCGGAGCCGCGGGCGAGATCCAGTACGAAGTTCCGGATGCGCGGATCGCTCCAGTCGGCCGAGTTCGCAATCTTTTCCGCGAGCAAGCCGCGCCGGTCAAATATGTAGGATTCGGGAAATTGCACCGTGCCAAAGCGTGCGGCGAGGGAGCGGTCGGGATCGCGTCCAACAGGATAGGAGATCTGAAACTTCTGGATGAAATCCTGAAGCGCTTTCGGGTCCTCATCGACGCTTATGCTGAGAACGATTACACCACGATCTCGCATGTTCTCCGCGAACTGTACCAGGCTGGGGGTTTCCTCCACGCAAGGCGGGCACCATGTTGCCCAGAAATGCAGCACAACAACCTGGCCTTTATGGCTTCTTAAGTCGAGCGAGCCCGAGGGTACAGCCGGAACGGAGAACGCCGGGGCACTGTCACCAATGGCGAGAGGGCCCGCCGTGCGTTGGCTTAGCGCGAAGTAGGCGGCTCCCCCAAGAATCAGGACGAGCACTGCGACTTTTACCGCGGTGGTTTTGCTCATGTCAGAGTGGTCTATTATAATAAAAGGAGTTAGAAGTTAGAATCCAGAAGTTAGCAGCCAGGAGTTAGAAGCCGGTGCCTGGTTGCATAGACAAGCGATATTATTCGTAGTCATCGGAAGGGCGGGGCTGAACAGGCTGCGGGAAAACCATTCGGGGCTGTTCGTCCTTGATCCCCGCAGGGGATCGATATAGTAGCCGGGGGCAACGCCCCCGGAAAACGTGCCACCAACAAGGCTCGACCCTGAAAGGGTCGAACTGGAGTGACGTCTTGCATGTCTTGCGTCCTACATTCGTGGGAAATGCGACCCTTTCAGGGTCGGGGACGGTGGACCGGGCTTTCCGGCGGCGTTGCCCCCGGCTACTATATTGTGCCCTTGCAGGGCACGAAAGACCGGCGGGTTTTTCCGCAGCCTGTTCGGCCCCGCCCTTCCGTTCGCCTACAAATAAGTTTGCCAACTTCTGCAACTAAGAGTCAGGAGCTAGAATCCAGTAATCGAGTGGAGACAGGTTCCGCTTCTGACTTCTAACTCCCTCAAGAGGATGACAACGAGCCAAAAAGAACGTGTCTCCGTGATCATCCCGGCCCGCAACGAAGAGGCTAATATCGCGCGAGTGGTGAGATCACTGGCGGATCAACAGGGCATTCTGGAAATCCTGGTTGTCGATGACCAGTCGACGGATCGGACCGGGGAGATAGTAGCCGCTCTGCAGGCGGAAATTCCCCTTCTTCACGTTTTGCGCGTGGAATCGTTGCCGGAGGGTTGGCTGGGCAAGACTCATGCGGTGGCTTGTGGAGCGCGCGAAACTACCGGGGAATGGCTGCTTTTCACCGATGCCGACACGGAGCACTTTGCCGGAAGCCTGGCTGAGTTGTTAAAACGGGCTGAGGATGAACACGTCGACCTGCTATCACTTTCGCCGGGGCAGGAGACGCCGACATGGTGGGAAAAATCCGTCATCCCCGCCGTGTATGGAAAACTGGCATCCCTTTTCCGATTCGCTGACGTCTCCGATCCGCAATCACCCGTGGCCGCGGCGAATGGGCAATACCTGCTGGTGCGCAGGGCAATCTATGACAGCAGTGGCGGGCACGAGGCGGTGAAGTCGGAAATTCTTGAGGATGTGGAACTGGCGCGCAGAATCAAATCGCGGGGTGGGAAATTGCTGTTCTTGCCGGGCGCTCAATGGGTCCGGACGCGCATGTACCACACCTTTGCCGAGATGTGGCAGGGTTGGACGAAGAATCTCTACCTCCTATACGGTGGAAATGTTCCCCGGATGCTTGCCGCAGTCGCATCGCTCTGGTTTTTGGATGTATTGCCGGTATTGGCTTTTGTGGCCGCGTGCCTTTGGGTCGCGCTAATGCGGGCGGGTGGCGTGGCGATGCTGACAGCGGTATGCTTTTTCCTTGTGGCGCTGGCGCGCCAATGGAACTACGGGCGGATGCTGCCGCAATTGGGGTTTGAGGCGTCCCTGGCGAATTATCAACCGGTGGGAGCCGCGATTCTTGGGGCCTTAATGCTGAATTCATTGCGTGCGCATCGTGCCACGGGGAACATCGAATGGAAGGGGCGCCATTACGCCACGAAAGGAAAGGGATGATTTACGTAACGCGACGGGCGGAGTTCTCCGCTTCGCACTATTATCACAATCCGAATTTCACCCCGGAAGAGAACCAGCGGGTGTTCGGCAAGTGCAGTAATCCCCTGGGGCATGGCCACAACTATGTTGTGGATGTGACCGTCAGCGGCGCCATCGATCCCGTCACGGGCATGGTCATGGACCTCAAGGAATTAAAGATCCTTCTGGAACGGGAAGTCATCCAATTAATGGATCACAAGTTCCTGAATAAGGAAGTTCCTGCCTTCGCGGAGAAGAATCCCACCACGGAAAACATTGCGGTTGAGATTTGGAATCTGCTGGCGCCGAAACTTGCGCATGGCGAGTTGCATCGAATCAGGGTGTACGAGAACCCCGACCTATTTGCGGATTACTACGGAGAATGATGGTTTACCTCACGCGACGCTACCGATTTTCCGCCGGGCATCGGTTGCACACCGAAGCTTTGAGCCCGGAGGAAAATCTCCGTGTGTACGGGAAATGTAACAATCCCAACGGGCACGGGCACAATTATCTTCTGGAAGTTACGGTGGCGGGCGCCATCAATGCGGCCACCGGCATGGTTTTTGACCTGGTAAAGCTGGATGGCATTGTTGCCGGGCGCGTTCTCGACAAGCTGGACCACAAAAACCTGAACCTGGACATGGAGAATTTTCGCGCCAAGGTCCCCACGACAGAGAACCTCTGCCTGGAAATCTACGATCTACTGCGTCATCCTCTGGAGGAGGCGGGGGGCGAGGGCGGCCTTCAACTTAATCGCATACGACTGGAAGAGACGAGCTTGAATTCGTTTGAATGCGTGGCCGAGGGAGCCGGCGCAGGGAAGGGAAAGGGTTGAGGAAATTATGGAAGCTCATGATCTGGAGAAGCTTGAGGAACTGGAATCCGTTGGCCCTGCCGATCCCATTGCCGGGGCGGTGCGGAAGCTGATTGCGGATTTGGGGGAGGATCCCGATCGCGAGGGAATCCTGAAGACTCCGGCGCGTGTGGCGAAATCACTGCGCTTTCTTACAAGTGGGTACCACCAGGACATCGACAAGATTTTGAACGGAGCGCTCTATTCGGTGGCGTACGACGAAATGGTGATTGTGAAAGACATTGAGATTTTCAGCATGTGCGAACATCACATGCTCCCATTCTTCGGGCGTTGCCACGTGGCTTACGTTCCCAATGGAAAGGTGATCGGGCTCAGCAAGATCCCCCGCATCGTCGATGTCTTCGCACGGCGCTTGCAGGTGCAGGAACGCCTGACGGTGCAGATTGCCGAAACCCTTATGGATAAAATCAAGCCCCAGGGAGTTGGCGTGATAGTGGAAGCGCGCCACCTTTGCATGATTATGCGCGGCGTGGAGAAGCAAAACTCCATCGCGGTGACTTCCCACATGCTCGGGGCCTTTCGCGATTGTGATGTCACGCGCTCGGAATTCCTGCGGCTGGTCAAAGAGCGGGGCTGAAGCATCTGCGCGAAAACCTCGGTTGGTACGTGGAAGTCGATTTGGATTTGCTTCCCTCGCCCCTTTGGGGGAGAGGGTGGCCCGCAACCGGCGCTTTCATCAGCCGGGGCGGGACGGGTGAGGGGGTTAAAACCGTTGGGCCGAGTTCAAGCCTAGTCTCATACATTCCCCCATCTTGTTACGAACCCCCTCACCCACCGCCTTGCGGTCCCCCCTCTCCCTCAAAGGGGCGAGGGAAGAGGAATCGCTAGATTTTGGTATTACATTCGTGATCATGACATGAGGCAACTTGAGGGCAAGACGGTTCTAATAACCGGCGCGAGCCGGGGGATTGGTTTGGCGATCGCCCGGGCGCTGGACGGCGAGGGCGCCAGGCTCATCTTGGTGGGGCGCACTCCCGCACCGCTGAAGCGTGCCGCGGCACAGGTTCCCGGTACGGTCATGAGTATGCCCATGGACGTCACCCATCCTGGCGAGGTGAAGAGGCTTTTCAGTGCGGTGCGAAAGCAAGTGGGGCGGCTCGACGTTTTGATCAACAATGCCGGGGTTTTCACTTTCAAGCCGTTCGCCAAAACCACGCTGAACGATTGGCGGCGTAACCTTGAGACCAACCTCACGTCCATTTTCCTGACCACGCAAGCGGCGCTGCCGCTGCTCAGGCGAAGCAAGGGTGACGTGGTAAATATCCTCTCCGTTTCCAGCCGCATCGCGTTTGCAAACTGTTCCGCCTATAGCGCGGCAAAATTCGGCGCCTTGGGATTGACGGGCGTTCTGCGCCGCGAACTTCGCGCGGACGGCATCCGTGTCACGGCCATTTTGCCCGGAATGACCGATACGCGAATGAAAGATGAGTTTGATTTCCCGGTGCAGAGTGAGGGCTTGTTACAACCTGAGGATGTTGCGGCCGCCGTACTGAGCGCGTTGGTGCAGCCCCGGCGTGCGCTGGTGGAAGAAATTCTCCTGATGCCGTCCACCGGCCCTGTGAGCGGGGGAAATTGAGACCGAAGCGCTGGTTTGGGCTCGTCGCTAGCGGGTTTTTAGGGGAATTGTGGAGGCGATGGCAGGTTCTTCGGGGGGAATTATAACGGCTGCCTGTGAATTTCCTTTACGAAACTGAAAAGTTCGTGCTACTCTTTTCGAGTACATACAGACGAGATGAGAAGCGAGGAGAGAGGCGGATGCCGTTAGCCCGTGAGTCGAAAGTCAATACCATAGAGCGATTTCGAGTCCATCCAAAGGATACGGGCTCGCCCGAAGTTCAAATTGCGCTGCTCAGTGAGCGTATTAGCTACCTGAACGAGCATTTTCGTGCCCATCGTAAGGACCATGCTTCGCGGCGTGGGTTGCTGAACATGGTGGGCCGGCGCAAGAGGCATTTAGAATATCTAAAACGGCGTGATCCTGAGTCGTATAAGCAGATCATTGAGAAGTTGGGCATCCGCAAGTAGCCCGGTGCATAACGAAAAAGTTTCAAGTTTTGTGGCAAAACAAGCTGTGTTGGCGAAGCGATCCCCCGGTTTTCCGGTGTGGATCGCTTTTGCTTTTTGGGTGCCTTCAACCCGGGCGTGGGGCTCCCATCCGTTCAACATCCACCTCGATTCACAGCTCCCTGAATAACCTGCATACCTGACGGCTGGGTCTGGAGACTTTTCCCTGGCTGTTAGCGAACATGCTATGACCCGCTATGTGGCCCCTGTGTGGGGCTCGGCGTGGATTGTTGGGAGGATTAAAATAGATGAAACAAATTAGTATTACCCTGGGTTCACAGACCCTTTCAATTGAATGCGGCAAGGTAGCCAAGCAAGCCAATGGCTCCGCCTACGTGCGCTACGGCGACACCGTAGTTCTGGCGACCGCGTGTTCAAGCAATCCGCGTGAGGGAATTGATTTCTTTCCCCTCACTGTGGACTATCGCGAATATAACTACGCTGCGGGGAAGATTCCCGGAGGCTTCTTCAAGCGGGAAGGACGGCCCACCGAGAAAGAAATCTTAACAAGCCGCCTGATCGATCGCCCTGTTCGTCCCCTCTTTGCTGATGGGTACAGGGATGAAACGCAAGTTATTGCCATGGTTCTTTCCGCCGATTCGGAAAACAACCCCGACGTCATCGGATTAGTGGCCGGCACGGCAGCACTCTACCTTTCTGACATTCCGTTTCTTGCCCCGGTGGGCGCCGTGCGGGTGGGACTGGTGGACGGAAAATTGACCACGAACCCCACGTACACGCAGATCAAGGACAGTGCGTTGAACCTGACTGTGGCGGGCACCGAAGATGCCATCGTGATGGTGGAGGCGGGAGCCAAGGAAGTTTCCGAAGCGACGATTATTGAAGCCATTCAGTACGCGCACGGCGAGATCCGCAGGATTGTGGCGGCGGAAAAGGAACTCTTCGAATTGCTGGGCTTGAAGAAGCGCGATTTCACGGCGCCGGTACGCGACGAAGCGTTGTACCAGGAAGTCCGCGGCAAAGTGGAGGAAGCCATCCATGCTGCCATGGACACCTCCAATTGCGACAAACTGACGAGCCAGCACAAGATCACAGATATTCGAAAGGCCCTGGTGGCCGGCTATCCTGAAGAGGATGTGGCCAAGCGCAAGCTGGTGGCTAAATTTGCCGATGAAGTGGAAGAGCGGTTATTCCGTGATGACGTGCTGCTGAAGCGGCAACGGCCTGACCACCGCGCCTTCGATCAGGTGCGCCCCATCACTTCCGAAGTCGGATTCCTGCCCCGCACGCATGGTTCCGCATTGTTTACGCGCGGTGAAACCCAGGCGTTGGTTACCGCCACGCTGGGTACCGGCGAAGACCAGCAGCGCCTTGATGTGCTTGAGGGAGAAGCCTTTAAGCGCTTCATGCTCCACTACAACTTTCCCCCCTTCAGCGTGGGTGAGGTCGGCTTCATGCGCGGTCCCGGACGGCGCGAAATTGGCCACGGAGCTTTGGCCGAACGCGCGCTGATCAGCATGCTTCCGGAAGAGAAAGAGTTCCCCTACACGGTTCGCGTGGTGTCCGACATCATGGAATCGAATGGTTCATCCTCCATGGCGACAGTTTGCGGCGGAACATTGGCGTTAATGGATGCTGGCGTCCCGATGAAGGCGCCGGTGGCGGGAATCGCCATGGGCCTGGTGAAGGAAGGCGACAAGTATGCCATCCTTTCTGACATTGCCGGCCCCGAGGATCATTACGGCGACATGGATTTCAAGGTTGCCGGAACCAAGGACGGAATCACCGCGCTCCAGATGGACATCAAGATTACGGGTGTCACTCCGGAGATCATGGCGGAGGCCCTGACCCAGGCTCAAGCCGGACGGATGCACATCCTCGGCAAGATGCTGGAGACTCTGCCCACGAACCGTACCGAAATCTCCAATTATGCCCCACACATCTACGCGCTGAAGATCAATCCCTCAAGGATTGGTGAGCTCATCGGACCTGGCGGAAAAGTCATCCGTGGCATCATCGAGCAGACGGGCGTGAAGATTGACGTCGAAGATGATGGCAGCGTAAACGTGGCCGCTACCGACGAGACTTCGGCCTCCAAGGCACTGAAGATGATTCGCGACCTGCTGGCGGAA
>JARLGN010000427.1 GCA_031292775.1 Acidobacteriota bacterium
CCGGAAGTGGATTGCTTGTCTGATGCCCACGCCGCGATGATTGCGCAATGGGTTCGCGAAGGCGGCACGCTGGTGGCAAGTTACAAATGCGGGCTTAAGGACGAGAAACACCGGGCTCGGAAGAATTTCCCATTGGCGGATGCTTTGGGTGTTAACTACGAAAGCGAGGAGCGCCGTTTCGCCTACGCGGAGGATGACGCGCCGCGTCCCACTTCCATCACGACCTATTTGGAATCAAGTGGACATCCACTCGCCGCGATGCTTGGAAAGAAAACCGTGGGACTCCCTGGTTCCTTCCTGCATGTGAAGCCGACCACCGCGCAAGAGGTGATGCGGTACCGATTGCCTTTTATGGTGGAAGATATTCCCCACGAGCAATGGTACAACTGGGGCGCGCCCCCGCCGGGAGCAGAAACCGCCGGGCCTGCTGTTACGCTGAACAAATTTGGAAAGGGCCAGGCGATTTACATTGGCGCTCCGATCTTCTGGGCAATGAAGGACCGGCCTTATTGGATCCGGCAATGGGTTCCGAATCTGTTGCGGCGGCTCGTGCCCAATCCCCTAATGGAATTGCGATTGGAGCCCCACTCGGAATATGTTCACGGGACTTTCTTCTATGACCGCACTGGCCGGTACGTCTTGGTGCAGATACTCAACACCATTGAAATCATTACCCGAGGCGAATACCGCGACGCGCCCAGGCTCAGCCTGGCGGTGAACTCATCGAAGTTGAAAATTGCGGAAGCAGGAATGGTCTGGCCGAAGACCCTTGATCTTCCCCTGACGGCCAGGGAAGGGAAGACCCATATCAATTTGCCAAAACTCGACCGGTATATGGCGATATTCCTGAAGCTTGCATGATGCACCTGTATAGAGCGACATGAATTGTAGCGTCGATCTCCGATCGAAGACGGCGGTCCGAGACCGCCGCTACAACCGGATGCGCAAACATTTATGTCGCTCTGTATAGTAGCGAGCGTCAGCATTATGGGCGGAAGGGTTCACCCCAGTTGAGGAACTCGTGAAGAAATGCGAACGTCCCAACGCCGTGGATGGTGTGGGGACCATTGAAGAATTCAATCCGGGTGCGATCCCCCAGCCCCATCTTGTCGTAATGACGGCGAACCTTGGCGTACTCATAAGCCACCCAGGAGTCAGACGAGACACTGTCATCGTGCCCGCGTTCCACCATGAATGGACGCGGCGCCATGAGGTTGGCCATATCGCTATAGTTAAACGTATTGCCGAGATTGAACTCAAGCATTTCATATTCATGGGTCAACACGTAATTAAAGGGCGCATCGTCGCGGCTGATTTTCCAGATCCACTCATTGAAATCCCCGGAACAAATCGAGAGTGCATACCGGTCGAGCAGCGGCGGTACGCGTGCGGCTGTCTTGCCTCCGTATGAAAGACCGTAAAAGCCGATGCGGCTGGCGTCAACAAACGGAAGCGTGCAGAGCCAATCCAGAGTTCGCTCATGTTGGCTGAGGATAAAAGAGAACAGGGAGAGCTTGAGGGGATTGGCGATCCGCAGGAGTCTGCGGAACTTGTCGCCACCAATGTAAGGGTTTTGCGGACAGTAAACCACAAAGCCGTGATTGGCAAGGTCGGCGGCGAAACGGTGGTAGTAGTGCTCACCTTCGGCTCCTGGTTTGATCAAGTCCTGCGGCCGTCCTTCGAGTCCATGTTGACACACGACCACGGGCCGGCGTTCCCCAGCTTCCATCGCCTTGGGCTGCAGCAAAATTCCATAGGCGAAGACGTCAGGCCAAAGAGGCAGCAGAACCTCGTAGCCTGTCCAATTTACTTCTTCATAAATCTTGCGGGTCTGCGCTGCCAACGGTTGGGAAGCCGCCGGCAGCTTGCCGAGAATTTCTTCCCAAAAGTATCTGCGGTAGAAATCCGTCGAGCGCTTCCACGTGTCAATCGACGATGCGTCAGCCTGCGCCCAAAACTTTGTTCGAACCGGTTCACTTTCCATCACCTTGCGGAGGGTGAACTCGCGGAGTTGCTTGAACTGGCGATGCTGGCGTTCAGATGGATCGACGCCAACATGCGAATCATGTGGCGTTGGCCCGGGTGGCTTTACGCCGCCGTGAAGTCCAAGTCCACGAAGGAAAGCAAGTATTGCCTGGTCCGATCCCGGATCGCCCTGCCCGTCACCACTCACGACCAATTCCAAATGGCCGCCGGCGCCGAGCTTTTCAAAGACGGTTTGAGCACGCCCTATTTCTCTCCATACATCGGGGAGTTTCGGGCTCGAGAGTTGTCCTGGTGTCGCGGAAGCCGAACGTCTATTGGTGGCAGGCGGCGGCCCGGAAATTTCCACTCCTCGGGCTGCTTCCACCACCAGGGTGCGCGGGGCGATCAACCCGGCTATTTCGGCGTCACCAAATTCAAGGAGGAGGGACCAAATGCTTCGATAGATGGGCTCCTGCCAAATGCCTTCGCGGGGCTGGAAATACCCACTTACGCAAGCGGCCTCGATTCGCGTGTCTGCGGCGGCGCTGTAGAGTGCCAGCAAACCTCCTTCACCATAGCCCATTACCCCCACGGGGCGTGAAGGCTCACACTGAGCAAGCCAGTCCACGGCGGCCAACACTTTCTGCACCTCATAGCCGATCGTATGGCGGCCCATGTCATAAGCCATCCGGTGGATGTATTCACGATGCGTTTCGTTGGTGAGTTTGCCAAGTTGCGTGTTGCCGGACCATTCATCGTTGCGATCGATCAGCGTCGGCATCATCACGAGGCAGCCATTTTCCGCCAGCCGTCGCGCGAACTGAGCCTGCGCGGGGACTCCGGCTGCGATACCCACCAACATTTCAGGCGTCCAATCGGCGTCGGGTAAGGCCACAACACGGGCCACTGGGATGCCAGTAGGTTGCAGCAGCAGGCCCTCAGCGTCGACGCCCTCCAGCACCGGCCATCGCACGCTCATGACCTTGAATCCCAAGCCAGTGGCGACGACGGACGAGCCTCCGAGATTGACTTCAAGGCTGGGAGCGGAGAAGGGAATCCTCTTGTCGATCAATCCCATGATTTGCTTGAATCGCTGCCGATTGGGTTCGACCGATGCGACGTAGGCGGCGTGCGAAGAGAAATCGGGTTTCCATCGCGCGGTTCGCGACTCCGGGGAAGCATTGGTTTGCTGGATCAGGTAGCGGTGAATTCCGTCAACCATTTGTGCTGCCAGATCGCCCTGCGCCGTCAAAGGCTCCGTGCCCGCCAATGGGGAAGGGGACAGCGCCTGGGGAGCGTCCACGCCATGAGTTTCCGCACCTGCGGTTGCACATGGGATGCCCGCCAGCCCACTGGCGATTGCCGATTTCCCCATCAGTTCGAACATCTCGCGCCTGGTCATACGACCCTCGATTACCAACTTGGAGTGTTGTCGCGAACTTCTACACAACAGGGAGCTATTCAGCCGGGCGTTACGGAATTGATGAAAAGACCAACAGCCATTGGAGGCTAAGTGAGATTTCCCGATTCAATCGTATTCTTCACTGCGGTAAGGAACTCCGCCGCCGCGCGCCCATTGATCAGGCGATGATCTGCGGCGAGCTTTACGACGACTCTGGGGCGAATTTCGATTTTGCCGTCGATGACAAAGGGAATTGTCTGAATGGAGCCGACTGTCAAAATGCTGCTGTGGCCGGGAAAAATGATGGCGTCAAAGGATTCAATGGGGAACATCCCGAGGTTACTGAGTGCCATGGTCGCGCCACTCAACGGGTCGGCTTTCAGTGTATGTGTTTTGATGCTTTCTGCCAGCCTGGCTATTTCGGAGTGCAAGGTGGAGAGACTCTTCTGGTCGATATCGCGGATAACGGGAAGGTGCAGTTCGTCTCCGAATCCAATGGCGAGCGCGATGTGAATGCCTTGGGGACGGACGATTCGCTCCCCGTCCAGTTTCGCCAAAAACAGCGGATGTTTCGCCACCGCCAGGGCCATCGCCTTCAAGAAGATGGCGTCGTAGCTGATCTTTGAACCGTCGGGCTGGCTCTTTTCGCGCAAAGCTATTGCCCAGCTCATATCGATTGACGCGGAGATGCTCAGATGTGGAATCTCCTGCCAGCTCTTTTGTACCGCGCGCGCCACGGCGGCTTGCATTCGGGAAAGCTGTTCCGCCGCGGTGGGAGTGGTCGTTTGCAAAGTGGGAGGAGCGTTGTGGGCACGCTGCACGTCCTCGCGAGTTATGATGCCGTTGGCTCCCGTCCCAATAACCGTGTTCAGATCAACGCCCAACTTGACAGCGAGGTTTCGCACTATGGGCGAGACGCGCGCAGACCCCGTCATTGCTGCGGTCTGGAGTTGTGCTTCTTGTGCGGAGACTTTTCGTTCGGGATCATCCACCCCGGTTGGAGCACCCGCTGCTTCGGTCGTAATCGATTCCCCGGCCTGTCCGACGTAAGCCAGAATCTCCCCCGTTCGGGCTGTGGCGCCTGCAGCCACCCGGAGTTGCAGCACGACGCCTTCCGCAGTCGATTCCAGATCTGCCACTGCTTTATCGGTCTCGATATCGGCAATGACATCGCCCCGCTTTACGGAATCGCCCGCTTTGACCTTCCAGGCAAGGACTTTGCACTCCTCAACATTTGTCCCCATGTCGGGAAGTTTGATTGGAATGGCCATTGCTATTTTTCCCCTCGAATCGAATCCTTGTGTTTATGCGTTGCCTACCAGTTTTCTTGCTGCCGCGACAATCCGCTCCACGGTGGGCCGGTAGAAGTTCTCCATGGGAGGAGAGAAGGGAACCGGTATGTCAGGTGAAGCTACTCGAGTCACGGGTGCGGTGAGGTAATCGCTCAGCGATTCCCCCAGAGTCGCGGCGATGTGGCTGCTCCAGCCACCCTGCAACGGGCCTTCTTCCACCACTATGGCGCGAGTTGTCTTCATTACCGAGGTGTTGACCAAGTCCCAATCGAAGGGCACCAGACTGCGCGGATCAATGACCTCAGTGCTGATCCCTTCCGACGCCAGGCGCTCGGCGGCGGCGAGGGCGCGATGCATCATCAGGAGCGTGGCAATGATCGTAACGTCGGTGCCCTCGCGGCGAACGATGCCTTTACCCAGCGGTACCACATAGTCCTCCGCGGGAATCTCACTGGAAGCATCGAATGTGCCTGACTCCGCGCGAGCCCCCTTGGATCCGTAGAGGAGTTTATGCTCGAAAATCAGTACTGGATTGTCATCCCGAATTGCTGCTTTCAGCAGGCCCTTGGCGTCATAGGCCGTGGCGGGAACCACGATCTTGATGCCGGGCACACTGAACATGATGGCCTCAGGATTCTGTGCATGCTGGGCGCCGCGCCCCGTGGCTCCCACCGGTGCGCGCATGACCATGGGCACAGTAATCTTCCCCCCTGACATGTAACGCATTTTGGCGATCTCGTTCACAATTTGATCCATGGCGACGAAGAGGAAATCCCCATATTGAACGTCAACGACGGGCCGCAGCCCCATCATGGCCGCGCCCAGCGATGCGCCGAAGAATGCCGCCTCCGACATGGGAGTGTCGATGATACGGTCGCGAAAGTCCTTTTCCAGGCCCAGGGTCACGGTAAACGCGCCACCCCAGCCCCCGCGAATGCCAATATCCTCACCCAAACAAAACACACGCTCATCGCGGGCCATTTCCTCATGCAGCCCATCGCGCAAAGCTTCAGCAATCGTCAGTCGCGCCATTTTGTTTCCCTTCTTACACGTAGAGATCGTTCAATGCGTCCTCGGGGGCCGGGTCAGGCGCGGCCATGGCGGACTTCACCGCCGCCTCGATTTCCGCGTCAACGTCCTGGTCTGCCGCGTAGAGTTCAGCTTCCGTGGCAAGCTGGTTTGAAATCAGGTGCGTTCGAAAGCGTGCAATCGGTTCCTGCTGAAGGGCGTTCTTGCGCTCCTCTTCCGGCTGGTAATTGCACGGGTCGCGCCGCGAGTGGCCAGTAATGCGGTACGTCATGCACTCGACGAGTGTGGGCCCCTCGCCTCGGCGCGCGCGGTTCAGGGCTTCCTTGGCGGTTTCGAATACACCCAGCACGTCGTTGCCATCAATCGTTACCCCGGGAATGCCGTAGCAGGCGGCCCGGTCGGAAAGCTTCTTGACGCGGACCATGTCAAAGGTCGGCGTGGACGCCGCGTAGAGGTTATTCTCGATGACGTAGACTACGGGTACCTGGAAGACTGCGCCCATGTTTACCCCCTCGTGAAAAGCCCCTTCATTTACCGCCCCATCACCCATGAAGCACACTACGGCGTGCGTCTGTTTCTTCATCTTGAAGGCAAGGGCCATGCCCGTGGCCATGGGCACTGCGCCCGCCACGATGGCAATGGCGGGGGCCATACCTTTTTCCAGGTCCCCGATGTGCATGGAACCGCCTTTGCCCTTGCAGCAGCCCGTGCTTTTCCCAAACAGCTCGTGCAAGATGGACTCGGTGCTCAGCCCGCGCGCCAACGCGTGGCCATGTGGCCGATGGGTGCTGGTAATTACATCACCCGCCTCGAGCGCGCTGCAAAAACCCACGGCGATGCCTTCCTGTCCCTGATATTGGTGAATGGTGCCGGGCATGATGCCTTCCAAGAACAGGTACTTGATGCGTTCCTCAAACTTCCGTATCAGCACCATCTTGCGATAAAGCGATAGGAGAAACTCCTTCGTATAAGCCATTCTCACTCTCCACCAGGAGGGATTGCGGAATTGGTCCGTCCGCGAATCTCGTGACTCTGCCAGGCCGATTACTTCTCTCGCCCCTGCCACGCATCGTGTCACACCAATCATTTCTTGCCGGAAGCTCGTAGAAAAGGCGAGTGGCCATCATGGCCTGAGCACAACTTCGGCTCACCATCGCCTGATGGGCTGGGTGCGCGGCGTTAATGTAAAAGGCTACTCGAAGGGACCTCCCTCGTCAACAATTACGGGGGGGGCTTCTACAATTTTCGCGCGGTAGAAATCAAATTTAACCCCCTGCAGGGGGCGAGCTCGCGAACCATCCGCAACCCCAGTACAACCAACCCGGATTTCTCGCCACGCGGGACGAAGAAGCCAGCGGCCCTACCGTCCGGCCGAGGGGAAGACCCACACGCAACAGTTCCCGCGCATGGGACTGCAGTTGCTGCTTCGTCCTCGGTCGTAAGCGCCTGCGTCTGCCTGCGGTCGGAGACTTCCCGAAGGGCCGGATGAGGGAAATCTTCACCTCCGGTTCGACGAGGGGAGAGTGGGTCGCCCGACTCGCGGAGTTGCCCTCTCTCCTAATCTACCGGCTCGTCGATGGTAAACGCCGTTAGCGAGCGCGGGGAAAAATTATACTTGACATGATAAATGACAAGTACGAGTATAACTTTTTTTTTAATGGGGATTTTCTAGTAATTGACCATTATGACATATTGTCGCGATCATTCTGCCCTCGTCATCCGCACACTTCGTCAGGCCATCCTCCAAGCCAAAACCACGAAAATCAAGCCTCTCATTCGTAAACCGACGAAGTGGAAGGGTCGATTCGCAGATGGGAGCGTACTCCCACTGTGGGGAGAAGACAGCTCCGTGTTTCAGGTCCCTGCTTGTTATGCCATGGAGCTACCTTCTGCAATTTTGAACGGGTCTGCCGCACTTTCCCGAAGTGCGTCGGAGCAGACCCCAACCCATTCTCGATGCTCGCAATCTTATCGCCGACCTTCACGCTGGACCTGGTGTTGCCCAAAGCCGGCTTTATTGCCGAGGAGGCAAGCTCATCATGCGCCGATTAAATTCAATCTCTGCCCTAACGGCATTATTTCTTCTCTCCGTTAGTTCCGCCTTTGCACAAACGAATATCATCACCACCTTCGCCGGGGGAGGAAGCCAGAACAACATCCCCGGGCTTGTTGCCGACCTTCCGTCCATCAGCGGCGTGGCCGTCGACGGAGCCGGAAATGTCTATATCGCCTCGCGTTTGCTCCACCAGGTTTTCAAACGGAACACTTCCGGACAGTTGTTCGTGGTGGCAGGAACCGGCATCTGTGGCAACGAAGGTGACGGAGGTCCCGCGGTTAGCGGCAGTTTGTGCTACCCAATGGGGATTGCGCTGGACGCATCGGGCAATCTGTTTATCGTGGACTCCGGCAACAACCGTGTCCGCCGCGTGGACGCCAGCAACCAATTGATGACCACACGGTGGCGGGCAACGGAAGCGAAGGCTATAGCGGCGACGGCGGTCCGGCCACCAATGCCGGTTTGCTCAGTCCCTACGGAGTGGCCGTAGATGGCGCCGGCGACCTGTTTATCGCCGACACTTTCCACTACTCCATTCGCCGCGTGGACGCCACCACCAAGTTTATCAGCACCGTGGCGGGCACGGGGACGGCCGGGTTCGGTGGTGACGGCGGAGCGGCCACCAGCGCAAAGCTAAACTTTCCCACCGAAGTCGCCTTGGATGGATCGGGCAATCTGTTTATCGTTGACAGCAACAATGAGCGCATTCGCCGCGTGGACGTGCTCACCCACGACATTACCACGGTGGCCGGCAACGGCCAGACTGGTTTCAACGGCGACAACACAGCCGCCACCAGTGCCTCGCTCTGCAACCCTTACGGCGTGGCGTTGGACGGATCCGGCAACGTATTCATTGCCGACACCTGCAGCAGCCGCCTGCGGCGCGTGGACGCGACCACGCAGAACATTACGACCGTGGCCGGCGATGGTGCGCAGGACTTCACCGGCGATGGTGGCCTTGCCGCGTTCGCAGCGCTGAACAGTCCCCAGGCAGTGGCGATCGATAGCACCGGCAACCTGTTTATCGCCGACACTAGCAACGGCCGAATCCGCCGCGTGGATAAACTGACGGCGGATATCACGACCATTGCCGGTGGCGGCACGGGAGGCGACAACGGGGCGGCCACCAGCGCAATGTTGTTCACCCCGAGCGGACTTGCCATCGATGGCTCCGGCAATCTGCTGATTGCCGACAATCAAAACAACCGTATTCGGCGCGTGGACCGGGACACCCAGACCATCACCACGGTGGCGGGCAATGGCATTCCCGGCTTCAGTGGCAACGGGAGCGGTGCCAACCTTGCGCAAATGTGGGGTCCTTGGGGGATTGCCCTGGACAGTTCCGGGAACTTGTTCATCGCCGACCTTCAAAACTTCCGCATCCGTGGCGTGGACGCCATTTCCCAGATCATCACGACGGTGGCCGGCAATGGCCTTGCCGGTTACAGTGGCGATGGTGGCCTTGCCACCAGCGCGCGGTTAGGCGCTCCTTACGCTGTGGCCACGGATAGCGCCGGCAACCTGTTTATTGCGGACAACGGGACCGACGGCCGCGTTCGCCGCGTGGACGCGATAACGCACTTCATCACCTCCGTGGCGGGCAACGGTACCAGCGGCTACAGTGGCGACGGTGGCTTGGCGACGAGTGCGCAATTGGCAGGTCCTACCGGAGTGGCCGTGGATAGTTCCGGCAACCTGTTCATCGCCGACACAGGGAATCACAGCATCCGCCGGGTCGACGCGGCTACGCACTTCATCACCACCGTTGCGGGTAACGGGACTCCCGGCTTCAGCGGCGAGGGAGGGCTCGCCACCGGCGCGCAACTCTGGAATCCTTACGGAGTGGCCGTCGACAGCTCGGGCAACATCCTGATCGCCGACACCTCGAATTACCGAATTCGCCGTGTGGACGCCCTAACCCACATCATCACCACCGTGGCGGGGAATGGCACCTACGGCTTCAGTGGCGACGGCGGCCCCGCCATCAGTGCCGAGCTCTCGGTGCCAAACGCCGTGACCACGGACAGTTCGGGTAACCTGTACATTGCCGACGCCCCGAACAACCGGGTCCGCGCCACGGCCTTGCCGCCCTACATCGTCGTGCAGCCGGGAACACTCTCCTTCTCCAGTCAGAACCTGGCAACAAGCAGCGCCGCACAGGCGGTGACGTTGACCAACACGGGTCTGGTCCCACTGAGCATCGCGAGTATTGGGATAACTTCGGGCTTCACCGAGACTGATAACTGCGCAGCCGCCATTAATCCGCTCGCGACCTGCACCATCAACGTTAATTTCGCGCCCACCACTCCCGGCGCCCAATCTGGCACCATTACCATCACGGACAATGCCTTTGCCAGCCCGCACGTCATCAGTACAAGCGGAACGGGCGTGGGTCCGGTGGCGAGCCTTTCCGGGCCTTCCCTGACATTCTCGAATCAGCTTGCCGGGACGACCTCGAGCGCGCAAACGGTGACGCTGAACAACACGGGCAACGGCAGCATGACCATCAGCAACATCGCGGCCAGCGGCGATTTTGCCGCGACGAACAACTGTAACGGCAGTGTGGCCGCCAACGGTTCCTGCACCATCAGCATCACCTTCAAGCCCACGGTGGTGGGAGCGCGCAACGGCACGCTGACCGTCACCGACGACAGCAATGGAGTGGCGGGCAGCACCCAGACCGCCAGCCTGTCAGGAACGGGAACCGGTCCTGCCGTGGCGCTTTCCGGCTCCAGCCTGGGTTTCGGTAATCAGCTTGTCAGTGCGGCGAGCGCGGCGCAAACCGTGACCGTCACCAACAGCGGAACCATGAACCTGACGATCTCAACCGCCAGCATTAGCGGGACCAATGCCGGCGACTTTGCCAAAAGCACAGACACCTGCTCAGGCGCCACATTGGCGCCGAACACCACTTGCGCCGTCAGCGTAGCCTTCACGCCCGCAGCCACGGGCAGCCGCAGCGCCTCCCTGAACTTCACCGACAATGCCCTGGACAGCCCACAGGCCGTGGCCCTGGCGGGAACGGGAACGGCTCCCGTCGTCTCCCTTTCCGGCTCCAGCATGACTTTCGTTAGTCAGCTTGTCAGTACCACAAGTGCGGCGCAGAGCGTGACCGTTACCAATACGGGGACAGGAAACCTCACGATCGCGACGTCTGCTCTTGGGGGCACGAACGCCGGCGATTTTACCAA
>JARLGN010000428.1 GCA_031292775.1 Acidobacteriota bacterium
ACCCGCCTTTCGCAATGGCGAGGTTCACCAGGCTGTGGTGGCCATAGAAGAATCTCTACCCAGCCGCATGCAATTGGAAGCCAGCGCCGTGTTGAGCCTGGGCCGCCGCCTGCCCGTGACCTTCGATGCAAATATCGATCCCACGGTGAACCCGCAGACCATCACGTACGCGGTAGTGGACAGCAACGGCACGGGGCCCATCAAGAGCCCGCAAATCACAGTTCCGTTCTTTGCTTCCTGGCCGTCGCCCAGCTCTTCTACCGGTTTTGCCGGCCGTTCAAATCCGAACTACCAGCAGGTTGCGGAAATCTTCAGCCGCGCCAACTCAACGTATGAAGCGGCCATGATTCGACTGACGCGCTACGGCCGACGCGGCCTTACGCTGCGTGCCCATTACACCTACGCGCATGCCATGGACTGGAACCCCAATGAGAGTGCGCTGGTCAGCGGGAGCAGCGTTTTCGATCCCACGGATTTTCTTGAGGAGTACGGAACCAGCGACCTGGATGTCCGCCATTCAGCCTCCGTTGCGGTCGTCTGGGAACCCGCCTGGAAGTTGCACGATTGGGCCGGTCATCTCGGCAACGGCTGGATGCTCTCCGGAATTGGACGGTTCTACAGCGGCCAGCCATTCACTATGCGCACCGCGGGTTCGTTGGCCAGGGAATTCGACTCGGCGGGTACTGCCATCGTCGCTCTAGCGCCCGGAATGAACGGC
This sequence comes from Acidobacteriota bacterium, assembly GCA_031292775.1. Taxonomy (GTDB): domain Bacteria; phylum Acidobacteriota; class Terriglobia; order UBA7540; family UBA7540; genus Bog-366. The sequence goes on from JARLGN010000428.1 coordinate 719, forward strand.
TACGGCGGTGACAATCGGGTCTACGGAGTGGGGCGTAATACCTATCGCTATCCGGCCACCTGGAAGGCAGACCTTCGCATGAGCAGGCGCTTCAACCTCGGGCACGGGCGCCAGTTGGAATTGTTAGCCGAGAGTTTTAATCTCTTCAACCATCAGAATGTGACCGAATTGGAGACGACGGGCTACTCCATCGAGTCCGGCAGCACCAATGGCGGCCTTCCATCACTCAACTTCCTCACCGGCCTCAAAACAGGTCAAACTGAGTTCGGGCAGCCTCTCAATATCAATGCCACCGATTTCTATCGCGAGCGTCAGTTCCAATTTGGGGTACGGATGAGGTTCTAAGGGATTCGTCCGCCGCTAGCCAGCCTCCCCATCAGTGACGAACCGGCGGTTGGGCAAATCTCGATCGAGGTTTTGGCATTTTGGCCACATTCTGCGAGGCTGAAGCCAAAGACTTGCTGGTGCCCCTGGTCCCATTGACGAGCACACAACGAGGGTGCCCCCGGTCCCTCGCTTTTGGGGACCGGGGACGGAAAACCCGCTTCTCACAGCCGACGAGATATCTTCTTTCCATAATTGCGGTTTAGGCCGTATGCTGTTCCCCTGCGGTGGAATGAGGACGACTCGGAGTTTGTGAGATGTTGGCTTCCCTGATCGCGAACAAGGCGTCCGCAGACCCCCAAAGATCGACTACTGCGGTGAAGCGACGAGCTTCGGCTGCGCCCGAAGGCGCGCAGCATCTTAAGGTGGGAGCGAGCGCACCGTCGCGCCGTGTGGCCGCGGCCGAGGACGGGTCTGGCAACCCGCGCAGGCGCCTCGAAGAAATCGCGGTATTATCCGCTGGTGAAGGGGAATTTGAGGCGCGACCGCCAATCCATGCGCCAGGCGTCGCGTTTCAGGCCAAGCTCCGGGTAGGGGAGACAGACGATCCGCTGGAGCATGAGGCGAACCGGGTTGCGGCAGAGATGATGCGGGCACCGTCGTCTCAAATTTTCATCGGGCAGGCTCCCCCGCAGATCAGCCGAAAAGCGGTTCTCTCTAGCCGGGCCGGACCGGAAAGCAGCTTATCCACCGCGCAGAACAGCGGTGGCGCGGCGCCCGGAATCGTGCATCAGGTGTTGCGCGGGCCGGGACAGCCAATGGATGCCGAATTGCGGGCCTTCATGGAACCGCGCTTCCGGCAGGACTTCGGACAGATTCGCATCCACACCGATACAACCGCTGCGCAGTCGGCAAAGGAGCTGAACGCGCGGGCCTACACGGCAGGCAAAAGCATCGTCTTTGCGGAGGGCGAGTTTGCGCCGCGGAGCGCAGGCGGACGAAGCCTTCTGGCGCACGAACTGGTCCACGCCCTGCAGCAGGGCGGGCAACCGCAACTCATCCAGCGCGCGCCGGCCAACTATGGCAGTTCGGCGCAGGTGGGCGCACAGCAAGGTCCCGCAGCCACAAAGGCCAAGCCGCAATTAACGGTGGATGACGCGATGGGTTTTCTGGTGACCTTCCGCTACTCCTCGCCGGAGCAGTTTCTGGATTTCCTGGTCAAAGATGAGGGGCAGCTCTACCCGTTCCTCAAGCGCTTTGGGTTCAAGGGTTCCTGGGTCAAGAGCGAAGACTATCTGAAAGATTTTGACGCGGCGGCGGCAAAGTGGGGCAAGGCGGACGTTTACCGTCGAAAGGCCGCGCGGGCCCCGCGGGCCGCGCCCCCGCCCAAGCCGAAGTCGCGCGAAGAGACCAAGTTTGAAGATGCGCAGAGGGTTCTGTGGCAGCTTGAAAATCACCCCCGCGAGCGATTTCAGGTCAACGACCTTCTTGAGTCAGAGGGGTTGATGGATGATCTCGTAGGCTTACACTACGTTTTCGATGGCAAGGAAAGGACGTTCGAGAAAGAAGGCAGGTGGAGCCATGTTGCCGGACCGTTCTACTCGCAGTGGGCCAGCGCCGCGCTTCGCGTCTACATTCAAAACTATCGGGATGCGCGCAACATCCCGGCTCCCATGCCGCAGGGGAAAATCACCAGCGGGGAGGAAATCGATATCGCCAACGCGCGCGGCGAGGCCCTGGAAACCATGGAAGGGTCTTTCCTCGGCTCGATTTCCGGCGGGATCGCAATGCACTTCACCAACGACCCGCGGGTGATCGCAGCCGCCGCGGGGTTCGGAGCAGCGATTGAGGGAACGGTTGGGGCGGTTGCCTATGCTGTGGAAGGCAAAGGCAGCTACCAGCCGGATGTGGAGAACAAACCGGCCGAGGCTTACACCAATAATCGGGACAGGATTTCGGATCCGGTTGATCCGGCGAAGGTGGGTCAGGCGCCGGCGCGGGAGAAGCTGCCCACGCCCGATCCGCATCCCGATTCGGCGAAAGCGGCCGACGAGCAAGTTCCCTACAAGGCGAGCACCAAGGCCCCGGGCGGAACCAGTGCGGGTGCGGCGCCCTCAGTCGAGCCACAAGTCACCACGACTCCAGAGAGCTACAGGGCTGTGGATCCGGCAAACAAGCAATTGGTCGCGGTTGGATATTTCCGGGAAGGTGAATTGGAACTTCATATTCGAGCTCAAACGGATGCCGGTGTCAGAGGCGCTATTCGCGGAGCCGAGCAGTTTAAGAAGATCGTTGACTATTTCGGATTGGCGAAAATCCGCAGTATTAAGGGAAGCTGGAGCTTTGGCGATAACCTGAGTGCGTTTAACGAGGCGATTGCGGATAAAGCGACCCCCGAGGCGGCGGCGGCCGGGACCTGGACCGGCAAACAGGCCAAAGATGTAGGATTTACGGCTGTCCACGTGACGAGGACATACGGTGAGCCGGGCAAGTACACAAAGGTAGAAGTCAGCTTTACCAGACCTTAGCAAGGATCGTGATGAGCATCGAGAAAACTGATTCCCTCGTGGAGCGGCTTAGACACTCCTATCTGGCTGGCAATTCGATTAGCGAGTTGATTGGGGGTGAGGCTTGTTTTCGCGAGGCCAGCCCGCTGGAAATCATGTGGAAGATGATGGAAGCGTTTCACCTGGGCCTTGGCGATGTCTCGTGTATCGATGGATGGTGGCCGCCGGGGTCAAACCGGGAAGTCACAGACGAGAATCTTGATCTTTTCATTAGAGATGCGATTGAGAAGCATCGTTCCGCGTGGGAACCGACAAGAGAGTAAGAACCTATGATTAACTTCATGCAAACAATCTGAAGAGGCGTGGTGCCGGATGCCCCGGAGCCTGCCCTGAGGCGTGGCCCACCCTGACTCCCGCTACAAATCGGGGTGCCCCGTCCTAGCTTTGCTAGGGCGGGATCGATGTCCTCCCCATCGCAGACACTTCTCCGCGCCGTACGCAAGCTCTCTTCGTGCCGGTGCCCCATGTCCCGCTTTTGGGACATGGGAAACCACAACCCCCCACGCCCCAACCGGCCTTTGCACAAAATTCCCTGCATCTGTTCCACAATATATGCATGAGCGAAATGCAACCTGCCGCCGTGGGAAGACCCGCCTCGCCATCGGGGTCAGATACTTCTCCGGCCAATCACCTCGGCGATCAAATCTTTATAAAACCCCGTTACCCCCTACCCCCCCTATAAATCCGGGCTGTGAAA
>JARLGN010000429.1 GCA_031292775.1 Acidobacteriota bacterium
CATCTCCATTCGCTGACGACCCCGCATAGGCCTGCGGCAGCTTTGCTTGCGCGGCTCTTCCCAGCAAGGAATGACTTGCGGAGATTTCGTCCAAGGTTGGCGGGATCCGCGGCCCGCCGGCAGAAGCCGCAAGCGCAAGTTGAGACTGGCCAGGGTTCAGGCGCCAGATGGCAGCAACTCCCATTCCATAATGATGTACCAGGCGCGCAACGAATGCTTCCATCACTCCTTGCGGCCCGAGGGGTGTGTAGAAATCACAACTCAATTCGTTGATTTCCTTCATCAAATTCATGTGTGATCTCTCCGCTGTCGTTCCTGGAAATCAGCCAATCTCGCCATCGCGAGACTTAATTTAATCCTTGTTGGATTGTAGCAAAGCTTGATGAAGGGCAGTATATAGCGTCACTACTGCCGGCGTAAACCCATTTTAGGCCAACAGGCGCACACTTTATTTTGATTTTGGGTTTCAGAATCCTATTGAGATTAGGAAGGAGGAAGTGGATAATTCTGAAATCTCAGGACTACCCACTTCCTCAGGTAGTCAATAGAATAGAATTACTAATATAGACGCCCGCCGGGCCCGAAAGGTTGCATGAATTTATCGCCAGGACCATGCCAAACATGCAATTGAGATGTGCTTAGGTCCGTGTAGAATGTGCTTGAGGGTAAAAGCGGGATTATAATAGAGGGCTTAGCAGGATGCAGGGTTCCGATTCCTACCAAATGGATAAATCACCACATGAGTTATATTGTCACACCGTTTGAAGTCAGTTCGCAGTCACTCGCAGAACCGGTAAAGGTCCGCTTCGTTCACCTCTTTGCCGCGATCGCCACCCGGCATAGTGACACCATCGATTGCGTCTTTCTGGTTGACGGAAAGCACGCCACGGTTTCCATCTCCTGCCCCGCCCTTACCCAACTGCGCGAGAAGGAACAGAAATATTTGACGGACCAGCAGCTCGCGGAAATTGCCGCCTTCCATTTGCGCCGCACCCTTGAACACGGCTACGACGCAACCCAAGCTGAACTCTTCATCGATAATGCCCAACTCCGTGCCCTGGGGAAAGAACTGGGTTACATTTGAAGGCGCCGGGGCGAGGCCTTCCACCCCGGCACGTAGTTGATACTGTGGCGCTTCCTCAGCGGCGAGTTTCAGATCCGTGCTGCTCGTGTCCTCCGCCCGAGGTCTGCGAACCGTGCTGTTGGGCTGGCGGTTGATGCGACGTCGGGTGGTTCGTTCGCGCGCCCTCGTTGTGTGATGTGGGCGTGCCATGGTTTTGGCCTGTGCCCGCGCCTCCCTGCCTCGACCCGTAGCCCTGCGAGGAGGATGTCGTGGGATGGGCGGTCATGACCTGATGATTCCCGCCTCCGCCTGGATTAGGACTGCGGCCGCCGGTAAAACCACTCGTGGTGCCATGCTGAGTACCATGAAATCCGCCAGGATTGCCCGTGCCTCCAACCTGCTTCGATTGCACAGCGCCCTGGCCGCGAAACTCACCTGGCCGCGCAGTTGCTGCCACGCCGGGCCTCCCATGATTTTCAGAAGCAAATTGTGAGCGCTCCCCGTGCGCCGTCATTTCGTGCTGCCTCTGGATTGACGTTGCCTCGATATGCCGGTCATGCTCTGCCGCAAGCTCCTCGCGGCCGGGCCGAGCGCCGAGTCCGCCCGCGCCGCCATTGTAGCTGACACGATTTACCGCAAAATTGTTCGTCACCCTGCGATCGTATACGTTCGTGACCCGCGTAATGTTGATGTTGTTCACGGACCGGTTGTAGAAGAAGGTCCTGCCTCTCCACTCACCACCTACGAACCCGACACCAGGATAGCCGAATCCATAATTGATGCCTCCGTAAAAGCCAACGTGGGGACCCCAATAACCCACATGCCAGAAAAATGCGCTTCCTCCCCAGCCCCAATAACCAGGCGTCCACAAGAAGCCAGGGGTTGGCGCCATCACCCAGGTGCCGGGAACCCAGTAATATCCATTGTCGGGATCGTTAGCCCAATACCCTGGAGTCCAGATGTAGCCGGGACCCGGACAGATCGGCTGCGTATAAACGGGCAGTGGCGGAGGCCCGACTCTAACGGAAATCCCCACCGCAATTTCCGCGGCATGCGAACTGGTTGGTAAAGTGAAAACTGCGCCGGCGGCCAGGCCAATCATCAACAACCCTGACAAAAATCCCCTGCTGAACGTTCGTTCCGTCGCGTCTGGCGAAATTGAGTGGTGAGTATCACGACATTTTCTCATAGCGTTACCCCAAGTTAGATTTGTAGAAGTCATCGCTCTATCGTTTTGATGCGTACTTCCGCCTGATTGTCTTCAGCACCATGGCATAAGGGTACGCTCACTCCGATTCCGGGAGATGTCCCCATACGCCACATTGACATCGTCAATAGCTTCCGTTCAGACATCAAGGCAATTGCAGGGCCAAGTTTTTTTCGGATTGTAATTCTATGGTATGCAATAACTTGCCATCGCTAGGGGTGTACATGGAGGCCGGATCATGCTTCCCCGGTTCGTAAATCTTATACACCAGATGAGGCAGCCATGCGTCAGTACGATCCCCAATTGAATCATTTTCCCGCATAGGGGGCGAACCGAACAGGAGGTAGTACTACGTCTTGTCGCCGTGTTTCAAATGCCACTTCCACGCATTCTCGGCTATGGTCTCCAGTTCGGAATACTGGGGTTTCCAGCCAAGAACACTGCCGGCAAGGCGCGCGTCCGCAACCAGCACCGGGGGATCGCCGGCGCGCCGCGGTCCTTCGCGAAATGGCACCGATTTGGCGGACACTTTCCCCACGGCAGTGATGACTTCGCGCACCGAGTATCCATGGCCCGTGCCTAGGTTGAGCGCAAGGCTTTCACCACCCGCGGCAAGATAGCCCAGTGCCCGCACGTGGGCATCGGCCAAATCCGTGACATGGATGTAGTCGCGAACTGCGGTGCCGTCGGGGGTCGGATAATCCGTTCCGTATATTTCGACTTGCGACCGCTGCCCTAGCGCGGCCTTGATCGTCAGGGGAATGAGGTGTGCTTCCGGATCGTGGGATTCTCCCAATTCGCCATCAGGATCCGCTCCCGCCGCATTGAAATATCGCAATGCGACCCATTTTATGCCATACGCGTTTCCGTACCACTGAAGGACGCGTTCCATCGCCAGCTTGGTTTCACCGTAAGGGTTGATCGGTAGCTTGGGATGATCCTCTGGAATCGGCACCTGCTGAGGATTACCGTAGGTTGCCGCGGAGGAGGAGAAAACGATGCGTTTCACTCCGGCCGCCAGCATGGAATCCAACAGGCGTAGCGTGTTGACGACATTATTCCAATAATACTTCCTGGGTTCCTTGACGGATTCACCGACCATCAAACTCGCGGCAAAATGCAGCACCGCTTCCACG